>JAIRZH010000115.1 GCA_031267335.1 Oscillospiraceae bacterium
TAATTTAATAATCACGAATTACCATTAATTTTGGTATTATGATTTTATTATTTTATTGTCATCATTATGGCTACGAAGTTATGATATCAAAAGTGATTCGAATAGTCTATGACATTACCTAAAATGCACTACTTAATAAATATTAGATTAGGTTCTAAAATGGGTTTTTATTTTATGAATTGAATTTTTTGACGAATATTAAATTTTGTAATAAACTTCATATTTTATATTCCAAGGAGTTAATATGCACGAATTAATTTTCGGAGTTAATGGTCCAGTTGTTACGACCAAAAATTCTAAAAACTTAGCAATGGCAGAAATGGTTTACGTAGGCAAAGAGAAATTAATCGGCGAAGTTATCAATATTAATAGTGATAAAACAGTTATTCAAGTCTATGAAGAAACTAGCGGTTTAGCGCCTGGAGAAATTATTGTTGGTAGTAAAAAGCCAATGAGTGTTTTATTAGGCCCTGGGCTAATTGGAAATATTTTTGATGGTATTCAAAGACCATTAAAAAAAATTGAAGACATTTTAAAAAACAAAAAATCAGATTTGTCGGCTTTTTTGCCAAGAGGTTGCGCGGCAAACGCTCTTGATGAAGAAAAATTTTGGGATATCGAAATAAAAGTAAAAATTGGCGATTTCTTAGAAAGCGGACGTATTTATGCAGTTTGCCAAGAAACTAGTGTAATAGAGCATAGATTGCTCGTCCCGCCAGGAATTAACGGAAGAGTAATTGAAATTGCCAAAAATGGAAAATATAGAATTGATAACACCATAGTTAAATTAGAAACTAAAGATGGACAAAAAGAATTAACACTTTGTCAAGATTGGCATATCAGAGCTGCTCGCCCTATAAAAAATCGTCTTCCGTTAAGTATTCCGCTTATTACTGGGCAACGAGTTATTGATTCACTTTTTCCAACTGCAAAAGGTGGAGCGGTTATTTTGCCAGGTGGTTTTGGAACCGGTAAAACTATGACGCAGCATCAACTAGCAAAATGGTGTGATACCGATCTTATAGTTTACGTAGGTTGTGGCGAGCGCGGTAATGAAATGACTCAAGTATTAGAAGAATTTTCTGAATTAATTGACCCAAAAACCGGTAGATCGATGTCTGAACGAACAATTTTTATTGCTAATACCTCAAATATGCCAGTTGCCGCTCGAGAAGCTTCTATTTATACAGGCATAACTTTAGCTGAATATTACCGCGATATGGGATATGATGTTGCTATGATGGCGGATTCAACTTCGAGGTGGGCCGAAGCTTTGCGAGAAATTTCAGGGCGTTTAGAAGAGATGCCCGCTGAAGAGGGATTTCCGGCGTATTTGCCGTCTAGGCTCGCTGAATTTTATGAACGCGCAAATATGTGTGAAACATTATCGGGCAATAAAGGCTCTATTACAATCATTGGGGCAGTTTCTCCACAAGGTTCTGATTTTTCAGAACCAGTTACCGAAAATACTAAGCGTTTTACACGTTGTTTTTGGGCTTTAGACAAAAGATTAGCTTACGCGAGGCATTATCCAGCAATAAATTGGAATTTAAGCTATAGTGAATATTTAGATGATCTTGATAAATGGTATTCTGAAAATGTAAGTGAAAAATTTTTAAAATATCGAAACAAAATAATATTTATTTTGCGTGAAGAAGAACGATTAATGGAAATAGTTCGTTTGACCGGAGAAGACGTTTTGCCTGATGATCAAAGGCTTATTATAGAAACTGCGACTCTTATCCGTAATGGATTTTTGCAACAAAATGCTTTTCATAAAGAAGACACTTTTGTTCCGTTAAAAAAGCAAGAATATATGATGCGAATAATACTTCATTTAAATAAAAAAGTAAGAAATTTAATTGCAGCTTCGATACCAATTTCTAAAGTAATTGAATCTGGTTTATTTTTTGATTTAATGAAGATAAAATACGAAATACCAAATGATAAATTAGAAATGTTCGAAGATTATATTTTAGAAATCGATAGAAAAATCGAAAATTTGATATCTTAGAGCTTGTTTGATATTTTTGAAACAGTATATATTTTAGTTAAAATTTTCAAAATTATGCATTGTTTGTTAGTTAAGTACGTCATAATATTTTTACTTATGCTTTAAATTTTAAGAATTTACTATAAAGTCTGTACTGCTTAAAGGTATTAAACTGACTTTTAAAATACGCGAGCGGATTTATGAATAAATTTAGTGATTTTTTAAATAAAATTTTGCCTGAAAATGGGTTTATTTCAGGTGAAATTCAAAGTGCTGTAATTAAATCTTTAGAAACCAATAAATTAGAAAAAAAAATAAGTGTTGGTTTGATTTTCGAAAACAAAATTTCAGAAGATGAAATTAAAAAAGTCGAAGATGAATTGCAAAAAAAATTAGAAATTAATAGTTTTAAAATCAGTGACTTGAGTAATTTTAAAAAAAAAGAATCTAGTGAATTTTCAGAAATTGAAATCAGAAAAGATAAATTTTTGATTCCTCAACCGATATTTGAAAATGCAGAAATAATTTACGGGCAAAAAATCAATGGACCAGTTATTAGTATAAAAGACATTGTAAATGCAGGAAATTTTTGCATTTGGGGTGATATTTTTGACTTTGAAGAACGTACAACAAAAATTGGTTTGGTTAATGCGGTTAGAATTACCGATTATACAAATTCAATAACTATTAAAATATATAAAAAAAATAGTTTTACACAACTTTATGAAAAAATTAAAAATTTAAAAAAAGGCGATTCTATTTTAGTAGAAGGCCGGATTTTGTATGAAGAATTTGAAAAAGAATTGATTATGTCCCCAAGATTTATAAATAAAATTAAAAAAGTAAAAATTATCGATTGTGCACCGCAAAAACGTGTTGAACTTCATTTACATACTTGTATGTCAGCTATGGATGGCATCCCGCCGATAGAAAAATTCTTGCAACGCGCAACAGATTGGGGCCACACTGCTATGGCGATAACCGATCATGGAGTAGTTCAAGCTTTCCCGGATGCAGCAAATGCAGTTAAAAAAATGCAAGAAATAGGCAAGAAATTTAAATTAATTTATGGAATTGAAAATTATTTTGTAAATGATTCTGAAAATGTAAACGCAGCGGCCAATGATGCGGAAGTCAATCAACTTTTTATATGCTTCGACTTAGAAACTACAGGCCTTAATGCTTTAAATGATAGAATAATAGAAATTGGAGCTGTTAAGATAAAAGACAAAATAGTCGGGGAAAAATTTGAAAGCTTTATTAATAATAATATAGATATCCCTACAAAAATTACACAACTTACCGGAATAACTAAAGAAATGGTTTGTAATGCTCCTGGCGAACGTGAAGTAATAGAAAAATTCGTTGAATTTTGTGGCGATTCTCCAATTTTAGTAGCCCATAATGCGGTTTTTGATGTTTCGTTTTTAAAATCCGCGTTAGCAAGATTAAATATTAATTTTAGTTTTAATATGATTGATACAATTCCACTTTGTAGGTCCCAAATTAGTGTAATTAAAAATTATAAATTAGATACTGTGGCTTCATATTTCGATTTATCAGATTTTGAACATCACAGAGCCTGCGATGACGCTAATATTCTTTCTATGATTTTTTTAAAATTAATCGAACATGCGCAAAAGAAAAATAATAGCAATCGAATTGGTGATCTTTTTGCCGAAAATGATGTAAAAAAGGGTATATCTTATCATCAAACAATTTTGGTTAAAGATCAAGTTGGACTTAAAAATCTTTATAAACTAGTATCAAAATCACATTTAGATTATTTTTATAAACGTCCACGTATTTTAAAATCCGAGCTCATTAAATATCGAAAAGGGTTACTTGTCGGGAGTGCTTGTGAATCTGGGGAATTATTTAATGCCATTGTTATGGGTAGATCTAAGCAAGATTTACTAAAAATTGCAAAATTTTATGATTTTTTAGAAATTCAACCAATAGGCAATAATGAATTTATGGTTCGTGAAGGTAAAATTTCTGGTGGGGAAGAACAACTTCGTGAATTTAATAGAAAAGTCGTTTCAATAGGCGAAGAACTTAATATTCCAGTTGTTGCAACAGGCGATGTACATTTTCTTGATCCACAAGATTCTGAATTTCGCAAAGTTTTAATGCTTTTTCAAGGTTTCAAAGATGGTTTAAATCAAGCGCCTTTATATTTAAAAACTACAGCTGAAATGCTTAAAGAATTTGAATATTTAGGAAAAGAAAAAGCGTTCGAAGTAGTAGTGACAAACACAAATAAAATTGCAGATATTATCGAAAACGTTTTACCAATCCCTAAAGGTGTATATCCGCCAAAAATCGAAGGAGCAGAAGAAAATTTAGTTAAGATTGCACACGAAAATACCCATAATACATACGGCGAGGTATTGCCTGAAATCGTTAAAAAAAGACTTGAAAAAGAATTAAATTCTATAACAAAGAATAACTATTCGGTTTTATATATGGTAGCGCAAAAATTAGTTGAAAAATCTGAGCAAGAAGGATATTTAGTTGGTTCCCGGGGTTCGGTAGGATCTTCTTTCGTAGCAACAATGGCAGGAATTTCAGAAGTTAATCCATTGCCGCCGCATTATGTTTGTAAAATTTGTAAAAATAGTGAGTTTATAACTGATGGAAGTTTAGGGTCTGGCTTTGATTTGCCTGAAAAAAAATGCCCAAAATGTGAAAATTTTTATCATAGAGATGGGCATAATATTCCATTTGAAACTTTTTTAGGGTTCGAAGGTGAAAAAACTCCTGATATAGATTTAAATTTTTCAGGTGAATATCAAGCTAGAGCGCACAAATACACAGAAGAGATTTTTGGCAAAAAAAATGTTTTTAAAGCCGGAACAATTAGCACGATTGCTCAAAGGTCAGGCCTTGGATTCGTTAAAAAAGCAATGGAAGAAAACGACTTTAAATGGAACCGTGCCGAACAAATGCGTCTAGCACTTGGCTGTACTGGTGTTAGACGTACAACCGGTCAGCACCCGGGTGGCATGGTGATTGTTCCTGACGGAATGGAAATTTATGATTTTTGTCCAGTACAACATCCGGCAAACGATCAAAATTCAGATAATATCACTACACATTTTGATTTTCATTCAATTCATGACACAATTTGTAAGCTTGATGAACTTGGCCATGATGTTCCAACAATATATAAATATCTTGGTAATTATTCTGGTATTCCGGTTACGCAAGTAGATATGAGTGATAAAAAAGTGATGTCGCTTTTTCGTTCAACAAAAGAACTTGGCATTAGCGCTTCTGCAATTGATTGCAAAGTTGGCACTCTTGGTTTACCAGAAGTTGGTACTTTTTTTGTTAGACAAATGCTCGAAGAAGCTCGCCCGAAAACCTTTGCAGATTTAATACAGATTTCAGGTTTGTCGCACGGAACTGACGTATGGAATGGCAATGCTAGAGAATTAATTAAAAATGGCATTTGCACGATTTCAGAAGTTATTGGAACCAGAGATAATATTATGACATTTTTAATTTTAAAAGGGGTCCCCAAAAAATATGCTTTTGAAATTACTGAAATAATAAGAAAAGGCAAAGCTTCGACTAATCTGACTACTGAACATATCAACATGATGAAAGAATGTGGAGTACCAGATTGGTACATAAATTCTGCTATAAAAATTAAATATATGTTCCCAAAAGCTCACGCAACAGCGTATATGATTTCAGCGCTAAAATTAGGTTGGTATAAAATTCATAAGCCGATTGAATATTATGCAGCTTATTTTACTGTTCGCGGAGAAGATATAGAACATAAAGTTGCAGTTATGAAACAACTTGATTTATATAAATATATTAAAAAAATTCAAGAAAAAGGCAGAGAAGCTACTTTGAGAGAACAGATTTCAATACCGTCGCTTCAACTTTTAAACGAAGCTATGGCACGCGGCATAGAATTTTTACCTGTTGATATTTATGAATCAGAAATCAAAGCTTTTTATATTTCTAATGGCAAAATTCGTTTACCATTGGTTTCGGTTGCGGGGCTTGGCGAAACGGCAGCAGAAGGTATAGTTAATGCACGAAAAAAAGGTAGATTTATTTCAATTTCTGACCTACGCGATCGCGCCAGAATTACTAAAGCGGTTATTGAATCTCTCCGTGGCTCTGGAATTTTAAATGGAATGCAAGAAAGTAATCAGATGTCATTTTTTTAGTTTTCATGTGTTAGAATCTGCTTAATATCTCTTTTTCGTGAAATTTTTTTTATATACTTTTTACATTAGACTTGTCTATCAATAAAAAAAGTTAAACTAACTTTTATTAATGTTTCTTTAATACTAGAAATTATTTTATGTCTGTTACATCTAGGTAAGCTTAAGTGCTTATCTAATGCCTAATTTTATGTCCACCACATCTAGGTAAGCTTAAGTTCTTTTCAAAGCCTTACTCTTTGTACCCATTTCTT
>JAIRZH010000116.1 GCA_031267335.1 Oscillospiraceae bacterium
ATTTTTAGTTATTATTTTTATCAGTTTAACCTGTTTTACACCTTCTGTAATGCGATCAGGAATTATGATAATTATTTGGCTATTAAGCAAAATAATTTCTAAACGTTCTGATTCTATTAATTCACTTGGAATCGCAGTATTTTTAATTTCAATGATTTCTCCAAATTCGTGTTTAGATATCGGAATGTGGCTTTCGTTTTTATCTACACTTGGAATTGTTCTTTTTGCCGACAAAATTAATGTATTTTTAAAAAATAAAATTTTAATTTTTAACAATAAAAATATTATTTTAAATTATATTTTATCTAGTTTTTGTATTTCGCTTTCTACAATTATAACAACATTTGCACTAGTAAGTTGGTATTTTCGCAAAATTTCTTTGCTTACTTTTTTATCTAATATATTAATCATTTTTCCTGTAACAGTTTTATTGAATTTTGCATTTATTGCCTTAATTCTTGGAAATAACATAGCGATTTGGGCAGTACTTACAAATCGTACTTCGGATTTTATAATATTTTTTGTAAATTTTTTAGCAAGCTTACCATTTACTAGCTTAAATTTAGATTATCCATTCATAATGATTTGGATTTTTTGTACATCGATCTTAATCGTTTATGTATTTGTTTTTATGGACTTTAAAAAGGAAATTTTAAAAATTTCATTGCTATCTATTATTTTATTATTTTCTGGAATTATTTCTTATCAAATTTCTTTAAAAGATAAAATAAGACTAAAAATTTTGTGCTCAAAAAATAGTCGTAGTTTGATTATTTCAAAAAATAATCACGTCATAGTGTTTTGTAGGCCTGAAGATATTTATAATCTTAGAAAAAATTTACAAAATATTAATAACCTGGATTTTGTAATTAGCTGTGGCGAACCAAATGAATCGTTTAATAATTTATTTTTAAAAAATTATAATTTAATTGAAAATTCAGGTAAATTTATCTCTTTGCCAGATATAAAAAACGAGTTTTTAGAATTAAATTTTTTGAATAATGAAGTCAATTTTTATATTTTTAAAATTCAACAAAAAAATTGGCTGCAAATTAAAATTCAAAATTCAATATTTTTGGTCTGTTTGAACGGTGGAGACGTAAACGATTTGCCAATTGAACTTCGAAATTGTGATACTTTGATTGCATTCGGGCTACCGAATAATTTTAATTTAATTAATTTTGAAAATATTTTGCTAGCTATGAATTCATATCACTCGCGAATTAATAGCCAAAAAATAAATAATGGCAAAATTTTTATTTCCGATGGACATGACGTCTTAATTGATATAAATATTAAGAATGGGAATTATGTTTTACAAAGAAAAATATAGCCAATTAATTTTTTTTTGAATCTAACGATTTAGGAAAAATTTACTTAAGTACATTAGATAAATTAGTTTTATCGAGTTTTTTCTTTCAATTTGTTTTTAAAACCCTGCCTAATATTTCTTATCAGTACATACTTTAGAGCCTATTTCCACTACCGTTTAACGACCATATTTCGGTAATTTTGATTTGCAATACGTTAGAGTATTGTGAAAAAATTTTCCTTATTCAAACCAAAAATTATTCGAAATTCAGACAGGGTTAGTTCTTTCGAAGACAAAATTTAATTAAACGATATACAAAATAACCAACTAATATAATTAATAAAATAAAAAAACGAATGTTTCCAAAATTTGTTAGTAATATTAGCTGAAATACAAAAATCGAACAAACTATAAAATAAATAATATCTAAAATAATTGTTCCTTTTTTTTTAATAACAAAAATTAAACGAAAAATTTTGATTACGTCATAAATTATTCCGAAACATGACCCTAAAACTAAATAAAAAAAACAATTTAACCACAGATGCATTTTGTACCTTTTTGAAATACAATAATTTAATTAATATTTAGAACCTGAGATGCATTTTGTACCTTTTTGAAATATAATAATTTAATTAATATTTAGAACCTGTCTCCAAAAAGCCCTAGGCATGACTTTTTAATAATTTTTGGAATTTTTTAAATTATTTTCCTCATTATTTTTAAGTAGTTTTTTATCAAATTACAAGTGTCGTCTTAATGACATTCCTGCTTTATTCAAAATAAGTTTCAATTCTGAATGAATGATTAAAAAGTTTTCTGAACGACTCGCAATACGACTCGCGAGAAGTTTCAAAACTTTTAACTTATATTCCCAAACATCTTTTTCCGAATAATCCATAAAAATAAGTTTCAAAAATTTTAACTTAATTTGTTCTTCTTCTATTAAGTAGTCTATACGCCAAGACTCTGATAAAACTCCAAATGGGTCCAAAATAAATTTAGATTCATCCGGAGAATCCATAAATTAAGAGTTGAAATGTAGTAGAGGGTTGAAATTTAGTAATTGTTTTTGCGGCCGCAATGTAAACGACTGCGTTTTATCCTGACCCATATTGTGTATCGTATCCTGCAAAATATCTTGATCTGTGTTTGGATTCTGATCAAACCCCCCCTGCGCTATTTCAGTCTCCTGTTTTTCAAACTGTTGCATTGATTGCATTTGAGCTAATTTACACTCCTGCACTTCAATTTGAGTTAATTTACACTCCTGTTCTTCAAACCGTTATATCATAAGCTTCTCTTTAGACCCACGCATTACTCCAGGCTTCTGCTCAAACTCCTCTAACAACTTATGATTTAATTGTTGACCTAGGGCCTGTTCCTACTACTGTTTAACGACCATATTTCGGTACTTTTTGATTTGTACTACGTTAAATTTTTTTACAATACGTCAGTATTGTAAAAAAATTTTCCTTGTTCAAACCAAAAATTACTCAAAATTCGGTCATTTTCAGATAGTAGTAACATTTCCTAAAAAATATAAAAATTTTTACAATTATTTTTAGTATTAATTTTTATTTGTAAAATTTAAAAAAATATGTTATAAATTTTTTTGAATTAGTAGTTTAAACTGTAAAATTTTATTATTTAAAGGGAGTTTATAAATGAAAATTTGTTTTAAAACATTTTTAGCAATAATATTAATAGGAGTTTTTACTTGTAATGGAAACACATGGATTAATCAAAGACAAATTTCAGAAGAAAAATTCAATCAAAAAGAACTAGAAAAAGAACTAGAACAATTTAAAGATAAAATCTATAATTCAAAGGAGAAATTAAATCAATTAAAGGAAAAAATAAATCAATTAGAAAATAGAATCAATAATATAGATAAAAAATCAAGAGAAGCTAATTCGTCGAATGCTATTGCGAAGACTGTAAAGTTTGTACTAGGCAGTTTCGCCATATTATTTTTCGCGTATATCGGTGATTTTGAAAGTAGTAAAAGCAGTTTGGTTGAAAAGTTTTTATTTTTTTTCTTATTTTCTAGTCTTTTTTCGAATTGTTAAGCGGTCCAATAAAAGCTACGACATTTTATGTAAAATTAAAATTAAAAAAGAGCATTTAAAGCCTATCTAATATTTTTAAAGCAATACATACTTTGGTAAAATTTTAAATTCTACGTTGCTTTAAATACATCGATATTTGTCTTATTTTCATTTTGGATTTTTAAAATTTTCAAAATTTGTATTATATTAATTTTAACGAAAGCAAACTCTTAAAATTAATTTTATTTATATTTCCGAATTTAGCAAAAATCAAATGGTTGAAAAATGAAAGAACAAAAATTCCTCACAGTAATTCAAAATAAAGAGATTGCGAAAAATATATTTTTAATAAAGTTATTTGGTGAATTTAATTCTGTTCCGATTGCCGGACAATTTGTTAATATAAAGATTAATAATCTGTATTTCCGACGCCCAATGAGCATTTGTGATTTTGGTGAGAATATTTTAACAATTATTTATAAAATCATCGGAAAAGGAACTTACAATCTTTCAAAAATAAATTCAGGAACAAAACTAGATGTTTTGTTTCCACTTGGTAACGGATTTAATATAAATATAGTAAAAGGTAATATTACTTTAATTGGCGGTGGATTAGGTTTAGCGCCACTTTATTTTTTGGCTAAAACACTTAAAAAATTGAATAAATATTTTAAAATTTACGCTGGGTTTCGAACTTCTGGCGAAATATTTTTTCTTAAAAAATTTTCTGGTTTAGGCGAAATTAATATAGCTACCCAAGATGGAAGCTTTGGCAATAAAGGATTTGTAACCGAATTACTAAATAATTTAAATAATATTTATTATTTTGCTTGCGGCCCAATGTCTATGATGAATGCAGTACGTAAGATTTTTGGAACAAATGGACAAGTCTCTCTAGAAGAAAGAATGGCTTGTGGTTTCGGAGCCTGCATGGGTTGTACTCTTAAAACTAAGTCCGGCAATAAACGTATATGTCTTGAGGGCCCGGTTTTTGAAGCAAAAGATTTTTAAATATTTATAACCCGTCTCCAAATAAGCCCTAAAACACGACTTTTAACAATTTTGGCATCTTTAGTATATCGAAGATAAGTTCTTGTTGGTGGCCATGCCTCAAATTTATATAAAACTAAATTCCCTCCCAAACATCCTTAAAATTTCTTGTTGGCAGTTTTTATGTTATAAATTTTGATTTCATTTAGTTTATGACACCACCTAAAATTTTAAGATATACCCCGTTTAGCAATGCCATATTTCGGAATTATTCAGATAAATATGCCCCTAACGATTGAATTTACGAAATAAATAGTGTAAAGTCAGTAGACTATGAAAAAAACAAATTTTCTAACAGAATTAGAACGCCAAGAATTAAAAGCACAACATAGAAAAGAAAAGAA
>JAIRZH010000081.1 GCA_031267335.1 Oscillospiraceae bacterium
GGTATTGATGATACCTTATTTCGGGTTGCTTGCGGAATTTGGAATTTGCATTTAAACTTCGTTTAAAGTTATGACGTTATGTGTTGTTTTGTTCTGATTTCTATTCATGAACAAGTCTTATGTTTATAAACGCTAATTTTAGATTATAACTACTAAAAAGATAAATCAACTTTTTAATATTTATACCATTTTAAAATTACTAAATTTTAAAAATAATTTTGTGTTGCAAATTTTTAATTTTAAAAATAGAATGATATATTTAAATGTTATTGAAATTTTTCATGTTTTGCTGATGTAGCTCAGTTGGTAGAGCAATTGATTTGTAATCAATAGGTCGTGGGTTCGAATCCCACCGTCAGCTCCAAATGGATATTTTAAATTTATTTTCGAAAAATTCATGAATTTAAAGAATTTTCTGGCTAATTTTAACAATATTTGGTTTTATGTATATTTGTTATTAATTAGTTTAGTTTTTTCTTGTTTTTTTCCAAAAATAACCCTTAAACCTTATAATAATTCATTTAATTCTCAAAATTTTAAAGTTAAATCAAATGGGTCAACTACTATGTCACAAATTTTGTATATTCTTGGCGAAAATTTTGCCAAGAATGATCCAGAATTTATTTATGAAAAAAATGAATCAGGTTCCGGCGCAGCAATAACATCGGTTATTTCCGGAGATTCAGATTTGGGTGATATATCACGGGAATTAAAACAAACTGAAATATCGGAAAATTTAGGATATATCACTCTTGCTACTGATGGAATTATTTTAATTTTAAATAAAAAAAATCCCATTTCTAATTTAACTTCAAGACAAGTTAAGGATATTTATGAAGGCGAAATTAAAAATTGGTCAGAAATAAACCCTGAAATTAATCTAAAGATAACTACTATAGGACGAGAAAACGCTTCCGGAACGCGCGAAGGATTCGAAAAAACTTTTAAAATTAAAAATTCACAATATGAAATTATTTTGCCTGAATCAGGCGATATATTAACGAAAGTCAGCAGCGAAAAAAGCGCTATTGGATATATTTCGTTTGTTTCATCTGCTGATTCAGTGAATACTGTTAAAATCGATAATATTGCGTGTAATTATGAAAGTATAAAAAATGGTTCATATCCAGCTACAAGACCATTTATTCAAGTTTATAACAAAAATTCTAAAAGTATTGCTTTGAAAAAATGGTTAGATTTTTTGCATTCTGAACATGCAAATGAAATAATCAAAAGAGAAAAATTGGTAGATTGTAATTAATTTAACAAGGAAGAAAAAATTATAAAATTATTTAAAATTGATAAAAATAAATTTTTAAATTTTTGGCATATTGGGTTATTTTCGATTTTATCGATATTTTCTTTTGCGTTTTTATTTATTCCACATATTGATTTAAATTTAGGAGAAAAAAGATACCTACTTAGTCCGATTCAATTAGCAATTGGAAAATGGTCTATCGATGGTACTATCGTACGATCGCCGTTTTTTTTTGAATGTTTAATATGGCTATCTTTTTTTAGTTTTATTTTTTTGGCGGTAATTATATTTAAAAACAGAAAATTCAAAAATTTATTTTTTTGTTCTGTTCTAACATTAGCTGCACCTTTTAGTATAATGTTTATTAAAATTTTCATATCAAATTCAAAAATTATAAATTTATCTTATGTATTTTTTTATGTTTTAATTTCATTATCGTCTGTATTTTTTTCTTTAGGTTTACTAGATGTCGAAACCATCTGGAAAATTATTTTTAAGATTTTTACTGCTATATGCATATTTTCGATTTTTTCAGTAATATTTTATATTTTAATTTCTGGATTACCAGCAATTTTTGAATTGAATGTAATTAATTTTTTTACAGGCAAAAATTGGGACCCGGAAGCTGGATACTATGAAATTTTGCCATTTTTTTTAAGCACATTATTATCAACAATTTGTGCCGTATCGCTGGGAGCACCAATAGGAATTTTAACGGCTGTTTTTCTTTCAGAATTTTCCCCAAAATACGTTGCAATAATTTTACGTTTAATAATAAAAGTCATGTCGGGAATTCCTTCTATAATTTATGGAATTTTCGGAGTATTAGTTATTGTCCCGACTGTTAAATTTATTTCTTCCGAACAAACTACAGGCGATTGTTTATTATCGGCTATAATATTGCTCATAATTATGATTTTGCCAATTATTATTAATGTTTCGGAAGTTTCTTTACGTGCTGTCGAAGACGAAATAAAAGAGCCTGCGTTAGCCTTAGGAGATACTAAAACAAAAATAATTTTCAAAATTACCATACCATCAGCAAAAGATGGAATTTTGAATAGTATTTTTTTGAGTTTAGGACGAGTTATCGGCGAAACAATGGCTGTAATGATGGTCGCCGGAAATGCTATTAATATACCATTACCTTTTAAATCCGTCAGATTTTTAACAACAGCAATTGCGCTTGAAATCTCTTATGCTTCTGAATTTCATAGAAAAGTTTTGATGTCTTGCGGATTTGTGCTCTTTATGTTTATTTTAATTTTAAATTTTATATTTGTGAAAATTTTTAATAATAAAAATCATATTAACTAAAAATATAGGAGTGCTAAATAAATAATTATAACTCATTGACGTGGAATTTAACATAAATCATAGTTGTATAATTAACAGACTTCCTCAAAAATTAATTAGGGCCTGTTTACACTACTGTTTAACGACCATATTTCGGTACTTTTTGATTTGTACTACGTTAAATTTTTTTACAATACGTTAGTATTGTAAAAAAATTTCCTTATCCAAACCAAAAATTACTCGAAATTTTGTTATTTCAAATAGTGGGAACAGGTCCTAAAACTCGTATTCTTGGCAACTCGCGATTATATATCTTTTTCTTCTTTAGTTAATTTTTGATAAGGTGTAAACAGTTTAAGAATATTTTCTTTTTGTACGTTAAATGGATTTTTTAAATTTTCTTCTAATATATTTAAACATTTTAAAATATTTTCTTTTTCGTACGCTAACAAAAAAATATTTTTAAATTCTTCATCTTTTTTTACGTCAAGTCCCGTTCTTGCTATATCACCAAAATGATAATAATAACAATTCACAAATTTATCATTTATAATTTTAAATCCTGTTACAGGCTGCCACCAAGGAATATGCAAATCAATAAAAAAATCGTTGTCAGAAACATCACGAGTTTCATAAATATATAGCAAATTAAAAATTCCTAAAAAACTAGATATTATAGAAATAGCAGAAAACGTTTCCTTCAAATCGTCTAATACTTTTTCCGCTGTTTTGTGATCATCATCGCAGTCTATTAATGGATCAGAGTTTTCATGATTAAAATTAAGAGTAGCTCCGGTGTTTATAACTA
>JAIRZH010000082.1 GCA_031267335.1 Oscillospiraceae bacterium
GGTATTGATGATACCTTATTTCGGGTTGCTTGCGGAATTTGGAATTTGCATTTAAACTTCGTTTAAAGTTATGACGTTATGTGTTGTTTTGTTCTGATTTCTATTCATGAACAAGTCTAGTAGAAACAGTGTCATGAAGATAGAGATACAAATTAGGAATTGCATATGAGTTTTCTCCTTTTAATTTTTTATTTGACATAAAAAAGACGCTCCTTTTTAGGAACGTCTTAAAATCTTAAAGATGTTTTAAAATTAGAAAATATCTAACTTTTAATTAATTTTTGGTTTGGTGCAATTTTTATGCAATTTCGCGGTGCACTTTCAATGTACCTCGCGGTGCACTTTTGAAACGATTCCCTTTTGTAAAATTTGAGGAATCGTGTTATTCTATCATTTCCATCGCGCATGCCCATCATCAAACCTTAATTTTGATACAAGCCAAAACCGCAGTATTTCTGTGATTTCTAGCATTTAGGAGAAAAATTTAAAGTCTGATTTTTCAAATTTTTGAACCCAAAAGTATAATTGTGCACACATCTCGAAGGAAAAGTTTCATAGTGCACCAGGCTAACAAATGCAGCAAATACGCCATTTTTATACTCATTCATTTAAACACTTTTCTAAACCTTAATTTCAATTCCATTTTTGAAGGTGAAGGTTAAAATCCTATCACTCGAAACTGTTATTTTCTCAATCATTGCAAAGAACAATTCTTGGCTGAATTCAGTTACAATTTCATAGCAGTTTTGGCATTCTTCGGCACAACAATCAGTCACAACTTTACAACAATTTTGGTGTTTTTTTGCGCAGCAAGAAGTTGTTGTTGATTCATTATTTCCCTTGATTTTATCAATAAAATTTTTAATATTTCATGCCTTAATTTTTCTTTCAATTTTTAAATTCTGCAAACTTTTAAGCTCAGATTTTTCTCTTTTATAAGCTCTAAAATATTCTTCATATTTTAAATTGTACTCGCTTTGATTAAGTACAGACGTCGCGTTTTGATTGATATAAGATTCTAGCAGTTTTAATGAATCGTCATATTTTTGTTTAGTTTTCTTGATTTTTTCATCAAGTTCATCGGTATTTGTTAATTCTGAAAACAGGATTTCACAATCGTTTAAAATTTGCTCTTTGTTTTCTATAATTTGATTAAAAGCTTTCAGAAATAAAGTTTTCAGTTCATTTTCGTAAAAATGAGAAGTACTGCATTTTAAGAAAAATTACTCGAAATTTTGTCATTTCAAATAGTGGGAACAGGCCCTAATAGATAATTCTATCTAAATAGTTAGATAGTAGGCAAGCTTAATAATTTCTTAGCCAATATTTTTTATCTAGGCTGCGATATTGAATTGCTTCAGCAATATGTTCTTCGGAAATTTTTTCGCTATTTTCAAGGTCAGCGATTGTACGTCCGATACGTAAAATTTTTTCATATGCTCTTGCGGAAAGCCCCATATTTTCGAATGCTAACTTTAAAGTTTGCTCTGCATCTTTTGTAAACAAAGCAATTTTTTTAAGAATAGAAATTGGCACTTTTGAATTATTAAATTGTTTAGTTATTAAAAAACTTTCGGCAAAATTAAGTTTGCCTTTTAAATCGTCTGAACTAACTAATTTATCATTGATATTTAAATATCTTTTTCTTTGAATATCACGTGCAGCATTTACACGTAGTTTAATTGTTTTTGAGTTTTCGGATGGTTCTTGAGATGAAATATTTTCAAAATTAACTGCCGGGACTTCTATGTGAAGATCGATTCTATCCAAAAGCGGGCCGGAAATTTTTGATAAATATTTATCAACAGATTTGCGTGGGCATACACATGGCCTAGAAGGATGGCCAAAATATCCACAAGGGCAAGGATTCATTGCTGCGATTAAAACCACCGAACATGGATAAGTTAATGTCGAACGTGCTCTAGAAATTGTTACTACACCGTCTTCGATAGGTTGGCGCAAAACTTCAAGTGAAATTCTTGCAAATTCCGGAAGTTCATCTAAAAACAAAACACCATTATGTGCAAGCGATAATTCCCCTGGACGAGGAATCCCCCCGCCTCCAGAAAGCCCTGCGGGCGAAACTGTGTGGTGCGGGGCCCTAAATGGTCTTTCTAAAATTACTGGGAAATCTTCAGAAAGCGTCCCTAGAACTGAATATACTTTTGTTGTTTCTATAACTTCTTCAAAAGTCATATCTGGCATAACTGAAGAAACACGTTTTGCGAGCATACTTTTGCCAGAACCAGGTGGCCCAATTAATAGTATATTATGGCCGCCCGCGGCAGCAATTTCAAGTGCACGTTTGGCATCAAATTGGCCTTTAACATCAGAAAAATCAAAAACACTATTAATTTTATTAAAATTTATATTGGTTTTCGGGAAAATCTGAATTTTTCTTCCGTTTTCCAAGTGTTCGTATAATTCTATAATACTATTTACTGCAAAAACATTTATGCCATCTACAATCGCGGCTTCCTTTGCGTTTTTTTTAGGAACAAAAATATTAGTATACCCTAACTCTTTAGCCTCGATCGTCATTGGCAATACACCATTTATACGCTTTAATTCTCCACTCAAAGATAGTTCACCGATAAAAACTGAATCTGAACAATCAACTTTCATTTGATTATTGGCGGCTAAAATTGCAAGTGAAATCGGCAAGTCATAAATCGGACCATATTTTTTAATATCTGCCGGAGCAAGATTAACCACTATTTTTCTTACAGGAAACCCTAAACCTGAATTTTTTAATGCTGCACGAACTCTATCGCGCGATTCTTTTATCGAAAGATCTGGCAAACCAACGATATCAAAATTCGGAAGACCTATAGAAAGATCAACTTCTACTGTTATTTCAAAAGATTCTAATCCGGATAAACCGAGACTTGCAAAAGACGAAACCAATTTAAACCACCGAAATTATATAATTTAGCTAAAATCGAATCTAATTATTTCTTTAAGCAGTGAAATTTTATAGTAAAATTTTTAAAATTTAAAGCGAACGGAAAACAAATATTGAAATATTTAACCGATAAAAATGAAATTTTTAACTAATGTGTCAATTCAGAGATCTTAAAGCAGGCCCTAGATTCATTATTAAACATTAAACTTCTTTTTAAACCACTTTCATCTGAAGACGAAAGAAAGGACAGTTGTATGAAGCAATTTTAAATCTAAAGCCAAAAAAGCAAAAGTCGATGGAAAACAAAATTTTTCAGCTTGCTGATGAACTCAAAGAACTTAAAGACAAGAAAAAATGTGTGGAACAAGTCGTCAAAGAAATCTCGGATCAGATTTTTGAGATTGAATCTGAACTTGTCAAACTGATGACCAGGTCGGAAACACAAAACTTTACGAAGAACGGCACGATGTTTTGTTTGATTTCAAACATAAAAGCTTCGCCGATTGCAAGTTTAAAAGACGAGCTTTTCAAAAATCTGAAAGAACAAGGTTACGGCGATTTAGTTTATGAAACTGTGAATGCAAATTCTCTGTCATCGTTCAT
>JAIRZH010000083.1 GCA_031267335.1 Oscillospiraceae bacterium
GGTATTGATGATACCTTATTTCGGGTTGCTTGCGGAATTTGGAATTTGCATTTAAACTTCGTTTAAAGTTATGACGTTATGTGTTGTTTTGTTCTGATTTCTATTCATGAACAAGTCTAATGTCCGTTGCTTTATAAGATATTTTAGAAAAATTTTAAGGAGTTTGATAATAAATGGTAATTCGTTTTAAAGCATTTTTAATGACAATATTAATGATAGTTTTTGCTTATAAAGCACCGTTAAAAGTTTTCGTTCAAGACCCGAATTGTAACGCACAGGAAAAACTTAAAAAAAATAATTTGACAAAGATTAACAGAATTTTAAGATTTGTTTCGGCAATAGTTAGCGCAGGTGCATTTATCGGTCTTATGCTTTCTTCATATAGAGCAGAATATGCTTTTGTTACTGCAGTTTCCGTTATTATTCATAATCTTTTAAATTGTTTTGTAACTTAATAAAAGTATCTAAATACAATTGGATAATAAGAGCAGGCCCTGATTTGACAAATTTAAAAAATAATTTTATAAGTAAGATTTATTGATTATATTTAGGAGGTATTTAAGAATTATGGGCCAAAGTTTCATGCCAAAAGTCGAAAATATAAAACGTTCTTGGTATATCGTTGACGCTTCGGGTTTAGTATTAGGAAGATTGGCAGCGCAAGTTTCCCTCATTTTAAGAGGGAAAATTCAACCGATTTTCGTTCCGCATGTAGATTGTGGAGATTATGTTATTGTTATAAACTGTGATCAGGTTGTTTTGACTGGTAGAAAAATTGAAAAAAAAGAAAGATATAGGCATACTGGTTATATTGGTCATCTTAAGACTACAAAGTATTCTGATTTAATGAATAATAAGCCGGAATTAGCGGTTGAATATGCTATTAAAGGAATGCTTCCGGCGACAACATTAGGGAGAAAACAATTTTCTAGATTATTCGCTTTGCGTGGCGAGGAACACCGTTATGCAGCCCAAAAACCGAAAGTTTGGAGTTATTTTAGGAAGGTGAAACAAATTTGAAATACGAAAAAAATTTTTTCTACGGAACAGGCAGAAGGAAGAGTGCGATCGCAAGGGTACGTTTGTATAATGGAAAAGGAAATTTTATAATTAATAATAGCAGTTTAGACGATTATTTTAATTCTGATGTGCTTAAATTCGTGGTTAATCAACCGTTATCAGCAACAGAAACAATTAAAAAATTTGATGTTGTCTGCGATGTGCACGGAGGTGGCCTTTCAGGCCAGGCTGGTGCGTTGCGACACGGTATCGCTCGAGCTTTAATGGATTTTGATTCTGACTCTTTACGTGCTATATTAAGAAAATCAGGTTTTTTAACAAGAGATCCTAGAATGAAAGAGCGCAAAAAATATGGTTTTAAAGCCGCTCGCAAAAGACCACAGTTTTCTAAACGCTAATATTTATTTTGATATTTTTTAAAGTTTTGGATGAGGTAATATGCCTGAAGAAATTCATCGTATTTATATTCTTGATAGACAAAAAAACATTAAGCTTCCAGTTGGTCTCCGCATGATTATAAGGCGAACGTGCCATGCATCAATTGAAGTTGAAAAATTGGCTGGCCCAATTGAAGTAAACGTAATTATTGTAGATGATACTTACATGAGGTCTTTGAATGCTCAATATCGCGGAATTGATAAAACAACCGATGTCCTTTCTTTTTCTAATCTTAAAGATGGTAAATATGATATAAATCCAGAAACAGGAAGACAAATGCTTGGAGATATAATTGTTTCCATTGTAAAAATGCAAGAACAGGCTTTGGAAAATTATAATTCGTTTGAACAAGGAGTATATCAAGAAGCAGTTCGTTTGGTTTCCCATGGTATGTTTCATTTGCTTGGATATGATCATGAAAGAGATAATATTTCGCGTGACCAAATGAGGGAACTTGAAGGAAGAGTTTTGAATTTTATGGGATTTTCCGAATCAGTTGTTTATATTTGAATGAACGTTATGTTTGGCAAAAATATTGGTGAAAATAAAGAGCAAGAATATTTCGCTAAGTTTATCGTACAAAAAAACGAACATGGAATAAGGCTTGATAGGTTTTTGCCACAAAAAATTGAAATGTATAGTCGATCATTTTTAACGAGTTTAATAGACAGTAAAAAAGTTTTAGTTAAACAAAAAAATGTCTTTTTGCCAGCCAAAAAAAAATATATATTAAAAATTTTTGACGAAATTGAAGTCTATTTAAAAGAAAATATAGCATCAAAAATTTTAGTTCAAGATTTGCCCATAGAAATTATTTATGAAGATGATTATTTATTAGTAATAAATAAGTCTAAAGGCATGGCAGTGCATCCAGCGCCAGGGAATTATCAAGATACGTTAGTAAATGCTTTATTGTTTCATAAAAAAAATGAACTTTCAGGTATTAACGGTGTTATGCGGCCAGGAATAGTGCACAGGCTTGACAAAGACACCAGCGGACTTTTGATTGTAGCAAAAAATGATTTTGCTCACTGGAAATTATCGGAACAAATAAGAAATCATAATGTTAAAAGATGTTATGAAGCTGTTGTTAATGGAAATTTAAAATATAAACACGGAACCATCAATGCTCCAATTGGAAGGCATCCAAAAAATCGCAAGTGCATGGCAGTTACAAATAAAAATTCCAAGTACGCTGTTACTCATTACGAGGTATTAAACAAATTTGGAAATTTTACTCATATAAAAATTTTTTTAGAAACAGGTAGAACACATCAAATAAGGGTTCACATGGCTTATATTGGCCATTCTATTGTCGGCGATAAAGTTTATGGTAAAAGTAATAATTTTGATTTTCTTAATGGTCAGTGTTTGCATGCGCGCGAAATTGGATTCATGCATCCGAAATCTAAGCAGTACGTAGAGTTTTCTTCTGATTTACCAGATTATTTTAATAAATTATTAATTTTGCTAAAGATGTCTTAGCGTGATGGAAATATAGCTAGGTTATTTAAAAAAAGTTTATAAATAAGTTAAAATGAAGCGTGTGTTATAGTTTAGATCACAAAAAACGCGCGGTTAAAGCCTATGAACTTTTTTTAAAACATCATAGCTATAACTAAAATCTTTTATATATACATAATTATTCAAAGAAATATTTTTTTGGATAATTATAAAGTTTCGTCTTATAGCCTGTCTAGCATTCCCTAGTAGTGTAATTTTATGATAAAATTTTTAAAATTTAAAGCGTAGGAAAGACAAATATTGGTGTATTTAACTAACAAGCGATGCAGAATTTTAAAAATTTTAACTAAATATACGCCGATCCAAAGATATCAGACGGCTCTTAAATAAATTTGAAATATAAATTTTAAAAAATTTTTAAATTTCACTTATTTTTGCTTCAAAAATAACACTAAATATACAATAAAATTTTTAAAAATTATACAAAATTTATATTTAGTTTTGTTAGAATTCTTTCTAAATCACTAGATTTTATTAAAATTGACACTAGCGTATGCAAAAATTTTAAAAAACTTTGGAAAAACAAAGTGTTCTTGAAAATTTTAAAAATTTTATTATGAAATTTACTGTTTAAAAAACTTCAGACAAGCTGCGGTTTTTATTAATTTTTTAGGTTAATTTGACTTTTTAATATATAAATTGTACTATATTTTTATAATTTTATTTGAAAAATTATAATTTATTAACAATTGTGAGGTGAACTTTAATGGTTGATGAACCCATTACCTTCCAAATATTTAAAATTTTAAAAGAATTTCAAAAAACCGAATCACGTTTTATTTTTAAAAAAAACAGTCCGGAAAGAGAATTCAAAAATTTAAGAATTAATTTTTCAAAAGAATATAAAAATGCCTCTAATGACTCTAAAAAATTGCTCTTGTGTGCAGAAAAAGCTAAGAAAAATATTGAAAATTTTTTAAAAAATCATAGTAATTATTTTTTTAAAATGCCGATTTGGGCAAAAAGAAAAAAAATTCTAGAAGAACTAAATAAAAAATTTGATGTGTTAATTACACAATTATCCAAAGATCAACTCAAAAATGATGTTAATATTTTAGATACTAAAGGTTTAGAAGATGTTAATCAAATTAGAGGAATGGAAGTTTTCAGAACTGTTATCAAACATGGCGTAGGCGTTACAGAAATGCTAAATTTTGAATATGAAATTATCGTTGTTCTAAGCGGAGAAATGCTCGATAATAAAGCTAACAAGGCAATAGTAGAAACTAAAAAAGGCTGTAAAACTTGCAAAGTAGCAGATATTAAAGTTAAACCGCCAGATCTTTCTCTTCTTCCGGTTTTGGGCAAATCGATTGATGGAAAATTGAGTAAATTCAATATAGATCTTCGTGTTTATATTACTTTTATTAATATTTTGGCAGATGCTAGTGTATCTTTGTTAAATATTAAAAATGAATTGCCGAAAGGTTTATTAGAAGAAATTAAAAAAAAATAAGAACTATTTTTTTATTTAGACTTATTTCTAAACTCTCCGGAATACTTCATTTTTATTCAAAATTTTCTTGAAGTTTTCATATTTACCGGAGCTGATTTTCTTAGAATCCGTGTGGTTTAGAAAGAAGTCTATTAAAGTTACGGAGGTGTTAAAATGTCGGAAATATTTGATGTTAAAAAAATTTCCAGTATATTAAAACAATTAAAAGAAACAGAAAAATTTTCTAAGTTTAATTTATTTAAAACAGTAAAAAAAACTTTATTTTCTTTCGGAGATCCAATTAAAAAATTAAGGGAAAAAATATATAAAGATTATAAAAATGCTTTAAATGGTAAATTGGATTTTACAAAATTTGTTCAGGAATCAAAAACAGCAATTGCTCAAACTATAAGATTATTAACCGATAAACGTATTAAAGATAAAACTATTCATGTAAGAAGAAGATTAGATCTATTAAAAGAACTTACAGATCAATTCAAAAAACTTAGTCCCCAGGCACAAGATCTTGATAATATGAATGAAAATATAGAGAAAATTAATGAAGCAATTGTGAATTCCGGAAAATATGAAGATGTTAAAAAAATCAAAGGGCTTGTTGTTTATAGGCAAAAAATACAGCATGGAATAAATTTATCTGGTGTTTTAGATAAAGTTACGCAATTAAAATATGAATTAATTGTGGCTTTAGAGGGGAAAACAATTGGGAATAATGCGAATACAAAAATCAGAACTATTAAAGATCGCAAAGTTTATCGTGTTGCTAACGCCAAAATGGAGCTACCAAGTTGGGGCAAAATGCTCGTAAAACTTGGCAGTATGTTTATTTCTGAAAGCGCGGAACTTGCTAATTTGGATATAAATATTTGTGTTTATATTACTTTTGTTGGTGGTTTAATGCCGCTGGCTGGGAAATTTTTAGATCTTAATAATCAATTAGATGAAGGTTTAATGAATAAATAAATCTGTGCATCATAACGGTTAAAAAATATGTTAAACAATTGAGGAAATTATTAGGCCATGTTTTTATTGTTGTTCAACAATCGTTTAGCATGATTTACCTTAGATTTTAGAATAGATTTAATTCTAATTTTGATCCCGGAGTTTGAATTCGAATGAGTATATTTTAGCTTAACAAAGGAAAAATTATTTAGTTTTTGATAAGTTTTTTAGATAAATAAAAACCCGTACTTGAATTTTTAGCTAAACAAATTTCTTCCGGTGTGCCACAAGCTAAAATTTGGCCACCTTCATCGCCACCTTCAGGACCTAAATCTATAATATAATCTGCTGATTTTATAAAATCTAAATTATGCTCAATCGTAAGGACTGTATTACCTAAATCTATAAATTTTCTAAGTATTGTAATTAATTTATGAACGTCAGCAATGTGCAGCCCGGTAGTTGGTTCGTCAAGAATATAAATTGTTTTGCCAGTAGAAAATCGGCTTAACTCAGTAGCAAGTTTAATTCTTTGAGCCTCGCCGCCGGAAAGTGTAGTTGCAGGTTGTCCAAGTTTTATGTAACCAAGGCCAATTTCATTTAAAGTTTTTAATTTACTAGAAATTCTTGGTACATTTTTAAAAAATTCATATGCTTCTTGGATAGTCATTTCTAGAACATCGTTTATATTTTTATTTCGGAATTTTATTTTTAATGTTTCATGATTATATCTTTTTCCCTTACAAATTTCACATGGAACATATAAATCCGGAAGAAAATTCATTTCAATTTTGATTATTCCATCGCCATGGCAAGATTCACATCTTCCTCCTTTTGCATTAAAAGAAAATCTTCTAGCAGTAAAACCAGATGCAAGACTTTCGGGCATTTGGGAAAAAAGCTCCCGAATTTCGGTGAAAACACCGATATAAGTTGCTGGATTCGAACGTGGTGTTTTGCCAATTGGTGATTGATCCACATTAATTACTTTATTTAAATTTTCCATGCCTAAAATTTTTGTTTTACTTTTATTTTGTGGACCTTGAACTTTGATTCTGCCGATTTCGGAAGAAAGTTTTTTAAAAATAACTTCATTAACAAGTGTAGATTTCCCTGAACCGGAAACTCCAGTTACGCATATAAATATTCCTAACGGTATTTTAATATCAATATTTTTAAGGTTGTTTTTATTAGCCCCTATGATTTCCAAAAATTCCCCATTTCCTTTGGTGCGAATTTCAGGAACGGGAATTTGTTTTTTTCCACTCAAATATTGCCCAGTAATAGATTCGGGATTACTTTTAATTTTGCCGATATCCCCAATTGCCGTAATTTCGCCGCCGCAAACGCCAGCTTTAGGGCCAAAATCAACGATGTAATCAGCAGCGTAAGCAGTTTCCTCGTCGTGTTCAACTACTATAACAGTGTTGCCCGAATCGCGAAGCTTTTCTAATGTATTAATCAATTTTCCATTATCACGCTGATGCAAACCAATACTAGGTTCATCCAAAACATAAATAACCCCGGTAAGAGCAGAACCAATTTGAGTAGCAAGCCTTATTCTTTGTGCTTCTCCACCGGAAAGTGTAGATGACGAACGAAATAATGTGAGATATTCAAGTCCGACACGATTTAAAAAACTCAAACGTTCTTTTATTTCTTTTATAATAGGTCTTGAAATTAAATCGTTTTTTCCAGTAAATTCAATATTAGAAATAAAATTAAGTGCTTCTTTAATGTTTTTTTTGCAAAATTCAGTAATATTAATTCCAGAAATAGTCACCGAAAGTGCAGATTTTGAAAGTCTATTTCCATAGCAACGATTACATATTGTGCTTTTCATAAAAGAAGATTCAATTTCAGATTTTAGCCAATCGTTTTTTGAATTATTAAATCTTTTTTCCAAACTTGGAATAATTCCATTTTGTTTTTCTCCATAAAGTATGATTTTTAAAATTTTAGGTTGCAAATTTTTTATAGGTTCATTGATAGAAAAATTATATTTTTTAGATAAATTATCTAAAAATTTATCTAAATTTTCATTACCCTTCATAGCCC
>JAIRZH010000134.1 GCA_031267335.1 Oscillospiraceae bacterium
AAGGAAAATTTTTTCACAATACTGACTGTAAAAAAATTTAACGTATTACAAATTAAAAAAATACCGAAATACGATCGTTAAACGGTAATGGGGCAGGTCCTAAAACTATTTACCAAGAAAATATTTTTATAATTTCTCGTCTATATACACTTTTGAAACGTTTTTAAAGACAAACTCTTAGGTTTTAATCCAATTAATTTTATTTTCTTTATATGCTTGTTCAAAGCTTGAGAATTCCGGCATTTTTATTCCTTTCATTTTATACCAAGCTTCAGGCATCAGTGGATTTTTGACTTTACTTGCACTTTCGGTATTAACGTTTTTGGATTCACCATATCTTATTTTTCTAGCTACAATTACTGCCCGAGAATTTTCTATGCCTATATCATAGCAGCAAGTCGAAAGAGTTAAAATTTTGTCAGTTTCTGCTATATCAATTTTTGTATCTATCGATGACCGTATACGCATTTGATACACAAGTTCTAAGAAATCTTTTCCGGTATTGAATTTTGGATTAAGATAATTAAAAACTTTTCCATCTTTTGCTAGTGTATTAACTCTTAAAATTGCAAAAATTTTCCATTTTCCAGCAGCGTAAATACTATCAAAGCTGATAACTGGAGTTTTTTTATAAAAATCAAGATCGTATTTTAATAAAGCGGCAAACATACTTCCGTTACGCATGCTATGGCCATGCAAAACAATGTTTTGAATATCAGGCCCAAACGGTGCAAAAGCATTTATAAAAATGCTACCACTTGAATCTCGTTTTTTAAGGTAATTTTTATCAAGATAAAAAACTGGTTCATCAGGTTTTGATTGCACAACTGGATAATTAATTGGAGTATTTTCGATTTTTATCCAGCCTTTTATATCTGAGTTAATTTTAATTAATGGTTCAAGTTTTTCTTTAACGTTTTTAAATTCTTCTTGATCTTTTTTTTCATAAATATCGCGTGCGACCCGAATATTTTTCTCAGAAATATAAGGATCAAAAACAAACATTTTAAATAAAATTGTTCCCGAAACTAAAAAAACTATAATGCTTAAAATTAACAGAGAAATTTTTAATCCAACACCAAATTTCACAATAAAGTACCTTCTTTTTTGATGCCACTTTTTAGTAACTAATTTTTTGTTTCAAAAATATAACTGTGAAGATCACGGCGGCATTTCTCAAAATTATTCACAGTAAGCACCATTCTCCCACCTATAACTGCGTCCTTTATATTATCGTCCGTAGGCAACCTATAATGCAAAATTTGAAATTTTAAATATTTAGAAATATTTTTGCTCAATTCCATAATTTCACTTATCTTAAAATCAGTTTTTACAAATTTCATAAGATTAAAAACTAAACTCATAAGTTCAGAAACTTTCGCTAATTTAATTTTTTCAAAAATTGCTTTCACTACATCCTGTTGGCGTTTAATGCGATCGCGGTCAGCGCCAATGCTATCACGGTTAGACGCATGATGCAAAGTTTGTTCGCCATTAAGCGAAAAAACCCCAGCACCGCGCAAAGAAGAATTTTCACTTTTAGCGTTTATGTAAGCAACTTCAGATGGTGTTAAAGTAATATTAATTCCACCGAGGCTATTAATGATTTTAGGAAATCCAACAAAGTCAACTGAAACGAATTTATGAATTTTAAGACCAAAATTTCGTTCTATAGTTTCGACAGCCAGCACAGCTCCGCCTATAGAATAAGCGGCATTAAGCCTATTCCAAGTATTGGAAGATTTTTTCGGAATTTTAACCCATGTATCACGCATTAATGAAGTAATTTTGATTTTTTCGTTTTCGTGATCGATTGAAACAATCATAACAGAATCGCTTCTACCGTTAAATTTAGTATTAAAAGTATCTATGCCCAAGACCAAAACATTAAAAACTTTGTTATATTCATCAAATTGAATTTTTGATTTTTTTGAATTCGTAAAAAACGATTTATCGGCTGCGAATTTAATTTCTTTAAATGTAAAATAAAGAACAATCATAGCTGCACCAGCGAGCCCTAAAGAAATGAAAAATATAAATGAAAAAATTCGAGAGATTGAATTTTTTTTTTGATTTCCCAAAAACAAACCTCCTTTTAATTTTGTGATATTTACTAATTATGTCACATTTTTTATTTCACAGACAAGCTTAATTTAAAAGCGAAAAGAAGCAAGCTTTTAAATTAAAACGAAGCATTTCGAAAAAATAGAAATAAATATATTTTTAAAAAGATAAGATTTCTACAAGAAATCTAAGCAGATTTCTTTTTAAACCACTGGATTTTGTAAAAAGCGATACCGGCGTATATAAAGAGACACTCCTAAGGAATTTTGAATAAAAACCAAAGTGTTGCGAAAAGTTTTGAAAGAAGTCTAATGTATCTTTTGTCTTTTTTTACAAAGAATACATAAAATATATTTTTTATGAGGCAAAAATTTTGAAAAAAATATCAAAAATTTTTTTAACTTTGATTTCAATTTTAGTATTTGCGGCTTTAACTGTAGCTATCAATATAAATCTTCAAATGCCTTCGGCATTTTTTTCGGTTCAAAAAAGCGAAATCCAGTTCAATTCACATTTGCCAATGAAAATTAAACCAAGATTAAAAACAAAAAAAACAATTGAAACATTAAATTCTTCTGAGCAAAAATACGTTGATTCTTATGCTGCAGATATAACTTTATTTAATATACCTGTAAAACCGGTTATTGTAAATATAGTTAAACGAAAATTAGTTGTTCCATCCGGAGATTTATTCGGAATAAAAATTTTTACAGATGGTGTTGTAGTAGTCAAAACTGGACCAGTTGAAACAGAAAATGGCGATGCCTTCCCTGCCAATGAAGCAAAAATTCACAAAAATGATGTCATTAAAGAAATAGAAGGCCAAAAAATCAATTCAAACGAAGACCTTGCTTCAATTATAGAAAAAAGTGATGGAAAAAAATTGGAGGCAAAAATTGTACGTGGAAATTTAATTTTTGATACTTTCATTAAACCTGTTAAGTCAGTTGGAGAAAAAATTTTCAGAGCTGGTATTTGGGTTAGGGATAGTTCTTCCGGGATAGGAACTATTACTTTTTTAGATCCTGCTACCAAATTTTTCGGCGGGCTTGGGCATGGTATTAAAGGCGACAATGAACTTTTACCGCTTTCGCATGGAAAAATCATGAAAACTTCAATTAAAAAAATTATAAAATCTCGTGAAAATAATATTGGTGAATTACGAGGGAATTTTGTCGGAGAGCCTATTGGTGAATTAATTTCTAATACCGAACATGGAGTTTATGGAATTCTTAATGATATCCCTGAAGAAACTAACGAAAAATCAATACCGGTTGCTTTTAAACAAGAAATTAAAATTGGAGATGCAAAAATAATTTCTACAATCGAAGATGGCAAACCACGTGAATATAGCATTAAAATCACAAGTATTAATTTTAATAAAAATGATTTAACAAAAAACATTACTATTAGTTTAACCGATGAAAAATTAATCGAAAAAACTGGTGGAATAGTTCAAGGAATGAGTGGAAGCCCTGTGATACAAAATGGTTTATTGGTGGGTGCTATTACTAATGTTTTTATTAATAATCCAAAAAGTGGATACGCTATTTCTGCCGAAACAATGTATGAAAATAACAAGGTAGTTTCTTGAAATATATAATTGATGACAAATATATGCTGCGTGGTTGGAAAAATCTTCCGTACGTTTTAATCAATGCTGATAATAATCAATACAGAGAATTAAATTCGTTGGAATTTCAAACGCTTTCTTTTTGCAATGGAGATACACAAGATATTTTTGTTTTAGAAGCTCACGAAAAATTAGCAAAAGAATTTTTAAAATTAAAAATAATCAAATATTCAAATGGTATAAATATAAAAGATCATCAGAAATACTTTTTTTATGATTGTGAGAAAATAAATCAAGTTCATTGGTCGATTACACGAAATTGCAATTACAATTGTCGCCACTGTTATGTTTGTGCATCGGAAAAAAAATATAAAGATACATCTACTAAAGAATGTATAGAAATTGTAAAACAAATTTCAGAATGCGGAATAACGAACATTTCTCTTACCGGCGGCGAAGCTTTTGTTCGGCCAGATTTTTGGCAAATAGTTGATTCAATAACCGAAAACAAGATTAAAATATCAAGAATTTATACAAATGGCTTTTTGGTTAATAAAAATTTAATAGATAATTTAAAACTCAGAAATATAAAACCGGAATTCTCCATAAGTTTTGATGGAATTGGAGCTCACGATTGGCTGCGCGGTATTAAAGGTGCAGAAAAAATTGCTATAAATGCATTTAAATTACTTAACCAAAACGGATATCGAACTTTTTCTGAAATGTGTCTTTATAAAGATAATATTAAAAATATTTCTGAAACTGTAAATTTGCTTACGAACTTAGGTGTTTCTGGTTTAAAAATAAATATCGCAACGATGGTCGGTTCATGGGTTAAAAATTATAAAAATCATAACATTAATATTCGAGAAGCTTACAATGCTTTTCTTGAATATATTCCGGAATTTTTTCGTTTAAATTCACCACTTAATTTGCAAATGGCTGGATTTTTTGTTTGTTTTAAAAATAGTAAAGAATTTTCAATTCCTGCGGTAAAACCAATCGAAAATCAAAAATTAAATAATTTAAGCATTTGCGAACATGCACGACAAATTTTATATCTAAGTTCTTCTGGACAGGTCCTTCCGTGTGTTTCGCTTGATTTTTGCGAGACAAAAATGAAAAAAACATTCATAAATAAAAAAAATAGTTTAAAAAAAATATTAAATAATTCACATTATTTAGATTTAAAAAACTTAAAAATAAGCGAAATTTTTAAAAAAAATAAAAAATGCGCTACTTGCAAATATGTATTATTATGCGGCGGCGGTTGCAGAGCAAATGCCTCGATTGCTGGCAATAGTTTTTTTGGGAACGATCCACAAATGTGTGTTTTTTTTAAAGAAAATTATTTCGAAAAAATCAAAGCTTGTCTTGAATGAGTTTAAGCCAAAGAGGTGTCTAATTTTATGTCCACCGCATCTAGGTAAGCTTAAGTGCTTATCTAATGCCTGATTTTATGTCTGTTACATTTAGGTAAGCTTAAGTTCTTTTCAATGCCTTACTTTTTGTACCCATTTCTAGAAACGGGTACTCCCAAAGAAACAGCGGCTTACGGTGGCTCGTTGCACTTCGCCAAGGCGCCGCAGACAAGTGTCGCTTTA
>JAIRZH010000086.1 GCA_031267335.1 Oscillospiraceae bacterium
GCGAAAACATTTAAATTAAAACTAAACAAAAACACTAAAGTTAAAATAACCGAAATTAATTTTTTAATGAAATTGTCTTAATAACGATAGAATTAAACTTCGTCAAAATATAAAGAATAGATTTCTTATAAAATTTGCATCTTTTTGAAAATTTAACCACTTTCGCCCAAAGACAAAAGATTTGTTACCGCCTAAAGGCAGCTAAAGTACGTAAGGAAATAAACAAATTTAGATAAAGTAAAAATCAAAAAGAGAGAAAACGAGCTAAAGCTATCTGTCTGAAGACGGAGGAATTAAACTTGGCACATGGAAATTAAATACCATTAAAACCACCCTCACAGCTGATTTAGTAATTGCCCAGATTCTCTGAAATTTCTATTTCTATTCAAATTGCATTCTTGTATATTGATTGATCGCATTTATATCTTCTTTCGGATACGACATGGTGATTAAAGACGTAATTTGTTCTACTGATAATCCTAAATTTTTCATGTTATTTATTTTTTCTCTAATTTCAACTGCCACCGAGTCCTCACGCGAATCAAATGAAATCGTTATATTGCCACTAATTTCTCCAAAAAGTCTATCCATACTTTCAATGTTTTCTTCTGGAAACATACGAAATGATAAATCTCTAATGTCTTTTTCCGGAAATCCCGCTTCTATCATGTTCATAAAAGTAGTTGCTAATATATCTTTGCGCATTCGAAATGGAACACTTCTGCCGCTTGCATAATACGACTGCGGAATCGTAAAATTTTGCGACGGAATCCCATTTTTAAAAATGTCTTCAAGAAGTTCATCAAAATCTTCTTCCGGAAAATTTATTGAAAAGAAATTTCTGACAAGGTTTTTATCTAATCCCGCTCTTGACATGTTAATAAAAATAACTGCTGCCCGATCTGTCAGATCTGTACGTTCTTGAACTGGAATCCTCACTTCTTTCCAAATTGTTTCTATATCTTCATTTGGAAAATCTTCGGCGATAGCATTTCTAATTTTATTTTCTGGAACTCCTAAATTTCTTAATCTTTCTACCGATGTTCTAATGCTGACTGCCGCTGCGTCCGTGCGAGATCGAAACGGAGAGTTTGATTCTTCACATAATTTATTTACATCTTCTTCCGGAAACGTTTCCAAGAAGAAAATTTTGATACGATTTTCACCCCATTCCATTTTTTGCATAGTACTGAAAGTTAATGCTGATGGATCCATACGATGTACATACGGAATATTATTACCGTTTGCATAATGAAATGGTAGAACGGCACGCAATTTAAGTGTAATACCTTTAATTTTTTTAAAAAGTTTATCTACGTTTTGTTCCGGAAACATTATTAAGAAGAAATCTCTGATTTCATTTTCTTTAAATCCCATTAAGAACATGTTTCTAAAAATAACTACCAATGGGTCTGTACGTTTTTGAAATGGAATCTTCATTTCTTCCCAAATTACTTTTATACTTTCATTCGGAAAACTTTCGATGATATTATTTTTAATTTGATTTTCTGGAAATCCTGCATTTCTTGAACCACTTATCACTGCTTTAATGGCAACTGCCTCCGGGTCCATGCGATATTTAAATAGAGACTTTATATCTTTAAAAAATTTTTTCATATTTTCTTCCGGAAACGTTACCGAGAAGAAACTTTTGATACGATTTTCATCCCATCCCATTTCTAGCATGGTTCTAAAAGCTAATGCTGATGGATCCATACGTAGTTTATACGAAATTTTACTATTTTCTACATAATAATATGATAGCGGAACAGCACACAATTCAAGTGTAATATCTTTAATTTTTTCAAAAAGTTCATCTACGTTTTGTGCCGGAAACATTATTGAGAAGAAATCTCTGATTTCATTTTCTTTAATTCCCATTAAGACCATGTTTCTAAAAATAACTGCCAATGGTTCTAAAGAATCTTGAAACGGAATTATTCCATTATAAACAACTTGAAAGATTTCATTTAAATTTACTTTATACTCTTCTAACTTTATGACATTTTTTATAATATCTCCTATCATATATTCATTAAGGACTTTAGATCTAAGAATTAAATTATAAAGTGAACCATAAATTTCATTTTCCGATTTTTTTTCTGATTTCATTTCTTTCATTTTTTGTATAAGTTTTCTTATTATATCATTTTCTGAGACGATAAATTTACTAATTGAAGCACGAATTTTATCTTCCGATTTCCCTTCCAATCTCATGCGTTCTATTCTTGTACTAATCATTAATGACGTTCTATCCATACGAAGCGGGAACGAAAGCATTTTATCGTCTTTTCTTAGATATTCAGCCAATAAATTTAAATCATATCCCTTGTTGTGCACGACAGTCTGAATAAGACGAATAAAAGAAAAAATTTCACTTGTATTTAGTTTTTCGGCGCCTGGTAAACCTTCCATATACTCGAAATTACAATATGTTTCAAAATTAGGCGAATCTTTGAGCTTGATAAATTCTCCATTAGGCAATTTGCCGAAACATCTATAATCTATTGCTACTATTAAAACGTTACTTTTAAGAATCGTTTCAGGTTTATTGGTAACTAAGTCAAAGAAACGCCTAAAAAAATCAACAAAGTTTTGAAATCTTTGCATGTCAAACATTTTTTGCACAAATCCTGCTTCTTCTCTTTGACGAAATTCATACAAATCAACCAAAGCAGTAGCTGTAGCTAACGCCCCGCTTATTATTGGCAATAGGTTATACGGAAAAGGAAGCAACATTCCTTTGATTAAAAGAAGAATAGGCAAGTTTATCACGCTAAGCGCTCCCGCATGCACCAAGTCGGCCTGTGTGATAGTGCTAAGTGCCTCATCAAGAATTCTTTTACTAAATTTATTTTCTAAACCATAAGTAATATTTGCGAATGAAACACTTTGGAAAGCTTCATCTTTAGTTGCATTCAAAAGTGACGACATACTATTAAATTTTTGTTTAAATATTGGATTTCCTTTATAATTATCTTCATTTTTTTTTGTAAAAACTAAAAAAACTTTTTTAACGAGTCCAGCCCCACTGAATGCACTTTTGTATTCGTCAAGAATCTCTTCCATTTTCTTTTTGTTTTCGAAATAAATTTCGATATAATCCACTAAAAAGCCATGTCCTTTTGAGTCTTCATGTCCTTTTGAGTCTTCATGTCCTTTTGGGTTTTTAAGAAACAAGGAAGAATAATTACAAACTTGTACTGTTCGAGGATCATTATCGCCAGAGCGCTGCACGTTGCTTTGACATAATTGATTATTAATAAAAAACCATCCTTTTTTCGGAAAACAACATGGTTCACCATCAGGTGCACGTAAAGTAAAATCTTTTTTTACAGCTGAAAACAATTCCAATGTGTTAGGATCTCCAGTTTTAGGATCTCCAGGTGGATCGGCAAAAACATTTAAATTAAAACTAAATAAAAATACTAAAGTAGAAACAACTGAAACTAATTTTTTCATAAACACTCCTTATTTTTTTTGATTCTTAGTATAATATATTTAGTTAGTGTAACATATTTAAATAGAAATCAAGAATTTAAAGTTGGAATTAAAACTTTGGAAAAAAACTTTGAGTGATAAAAATAAAGAAATTAACGATTTGAAATCTCAAGTGGAAAATCTCGAAAATAAGACAGGTTATTACTTGTGAGATCTTCCGGTAATTTCTTCAATTGAATTTATTTTGTATTCTTTCATTTTTAAAGGTAATTCTTGAATTATTTTTTGACAGATAAATGGATCGATCAAATTCGCTGAGCCTATTTCGACTGCCGTAGCGCCAGCTGAAATAAATTCTAAAACATCGTCAGCATTGGTAATTCCTCCGCAGCCAATTATTGGAATTTTTACTTCTTTAAAAACTTGATAGACTATTCTTAATGCTATTGGTTTTACAGCAGGGCCAGAAAATCCTGCTATAATATTTGCTATAATTGGTTTTCCGGTTTTTGGATTAATTGCAATTCCTAAACAAGTATTTGCAAGAACTAAACCGTCTGCACCGGAATTTTCAGCAAATTTTGATATTTTAATAATATCAGTTACATTTGGTGAAAGTTTGATATAAACCTTTTTTTTACATTTTTCTTTAATTTTACTACAAATATTAAAAACTGAATTTTCGTCAAGCCCAAAGGCCATGCCGCCTTCTTTTACATTAGGGCAACTTAAATTTATTTCTAAAATTTCTATTTCATCGATTTTATCGAACTTTTCGGCTACAAAAATATAATCTTCAACAGAATGCCCAGCAATATTCGCTATAACTTTTTTATTAAAATATTTTTTTAATTTTGGGATATTTTCTGAAATTACCTTTTCTACACCTGGATTTTGCAAACCTATAGAATTAAGCATTCCAGAAGTGCACTCAGCAACACGCGGTGTTGGATTGCCAAAACGCGATTCTTTTGTTGTTCCTTTTAAACAAATACTTCCTAAAATGTTTATATCATACCAATCAGCAAACTCATAACCGAATCCAAATGTTCCGCTAGCAGGAATTATTGGATTATCCAACTTCCAATCGCCTAGATGCACATTTAAATTGCACATATTAAATACCACCATTGAGCGGGTTTGAATCCGCAGCTTTTTTTAATTGTTCTGCACTTGTGTGTGTGTAAATTTCAGTTGTAGCAATATTTTCATGGCCAAGAATTTCTTTTAATACTCTTATGTCTACGTTTCCGTATTGATACATTAAAGTAGCGGCAGTATGACGTAATTTATGAGTCGAAAAACCTCTATTAGAAAATCCTGCAAGCTTAAAATATTTTTTCATTAAAAACTGAACAGTCTTAGTACTTATTCTACATTTGTTTCGGCTTATAAATAAAGCATTTTGTTTTATATCTTTACGTGTTTTTTTATAATTTTCTATTGCTTGTACACAACAATCATTTAAGTAAATTATTCTTTCTTTATTGCCTTTGCCGATTAGTCTAAGCGTATTATTTGATTCAATATCTAAAAGATTAATTCCAACAAGTTCAGAAAGTCTCATACCACAATTTAGAAAAAGAACAACCATACAATAATCACGTTCTACGAATTTTCCTCCACCATTTTTTATTACTTCTAATAGTAATTTACTTTCTTCTAAGCTTAAAAATTTCGGAAGACTTTTTTTAATTTTTGGTGTTTCGAGTTCATCGATTGGATTTTCATTTAAAACTTTAATTTTAATAGTTAAATATTTAAAAAATGACCGTAAACTTGATGTTTTTCGCGAACGTGCCGCTGCATGATTGTTTCTGTTATTTGCAACGTAGCTCATATATTCATAGATATCTAAAATATCTAATGATTTAATAAATTCAATATTAACATCATCGATGTTTATTTGACTTAAAGATAAATTTTCATCTATTTTTAGATTTTGTTTTCGTGCTTTCATGAACCTAAAAAAAGTTCTAAGGTCAAAAAAATATTCATCGACTGTTTTACTCGATTTACCCTTGATCGTCTGAATATAAATTAAAAATTTATATAATATTTCTGGTGCTTGTCCCCAAATTTTTTCCAAAAAAAATCTCCTTAAAAAATTCACTGTAATTAAAAATTATGAATATTGTAATTCTATAGAAATAAAACGCAAACCCTGGAGTTTATCTAAATGAAAAAAATTAATTTAGCATTAGCGCTTTGCGCCTCTTTTTGCAATATATCAAATGCATTGGGACAAATTAAAAAATTATCAAATATATATAATTTGATTCCTATTATTTCAGAAAATTTAGCTTCTATAAACACTAGATTTGGGAAAGCTGAAGATATTAAAAATCAAATAATACAAATTTGCGGAAAATCGATTATTGAAAAAATAACCGAAGCTGAACCGATAGGCCCGTCGAATCTTGCTGATATAATGGTGATTTGCCCTTGCACCGGCAATACGATGGCAAAAATCAGTAGAGCTATTACCGATAGTGTTGTAACTATGGCGGCGAAATCACATTTACGAGTTCAAAAACCTTTGGTTATTTGCCTCGCGACAAATGATGCATTGGGTGCCTCGGCTGAGAATTTTGCAAAAATGTTAAACACAAAAAATATTTATTTCGTTCCTATGTCACAGGACGACCCAATAAAAAAACCTAATTCACTTGTTGCGAATTTTGGAGAATTGCAAAAAACGATAGAATTAGCATTAAAAAATCAGCAGATTCAGCCAATATTAACGTAAACATACTTCTTTTAAATCACCGATTTTTAATAAAAACAACGTTCGGTGTATTAAATATTCTAAGGAGCTTTAAACAAAAACGAAGTATTCTAGGACCTATTCCCATTACCGTTTAACGACCATATTCGGTACTTTTTGGTTTGTGCTACGTTAAATTTTGTTATTTCAGATAGTGGTAACAGGCCTAGAACACCAAGAATTAAAAATAAAAAATTAATAGACTTTTTATAATTTTTCGAAACTTATTTATTTAGGATTATTTCTCATTAAAATTGCAAGGGATTCAAACAAAAGTGACGTCATTGTTTCACTTGGATCTTTATTATTTAATTTTTTTAATATCTCTTTTAAAACGTTTGAATAATTTTTAATTTCTTCAGCTTCTTCTTGACTAATTGTTTGACCAGTCAACGTTTTCCTTATTATTCTAACAACTTCCCTGCATTCTCCTAATTCATTAAAAAATTCCAAAACAAACCTAAATATTTTTTCTAAATTTTTCTTTTCTTCTGACGAAAAATCTTCTAGTCCGTTTAGATTATTATACAAAATCATCGTACTGATAATTTTTATAATTTTTTGAGTTTCTTCGGGAACTATAGTTTCATACGGATTTTCAAATAAAGTTATAGCCCTATCGAGTAATTTGCAAACCTGAACAAACAAATAAGTAGTGCCACATAATGCAGCAAGTTTTAAAATATCAGGAATAAGGCGGCGTTTTTTTTTTGATTTATTGGTTTCATTGATTCTTTTACTATTTTCTTTTGAAAATTTATTAATATTTGAATTTTCATTTGCACTTTTTACAAAGGAATTTGGTATTATCGACATTTCTAAAGCTAATAAAAAAACGCTAATTTTTAAAAAAAAATTAATGATTTTCACCTCCAGCCTAATTTAGACTTCCTGCTTTTTTAAATTTTAAAAAATTCGTATTATTTTTAAATGTTATATATATATATATATATATATATATTAAAATTATATAAATAATTTTAAATTTGTCAAATTTCTATCAAAAACAATACGACCAAACGTCATTATTAGACCTTTTGAAACAAACTTAACTTTTACTAACGTTTTAATCATTTTAAACATCTAAAGAATTTTCTTATTTAGTAGAAATAAAATTTTCAGGGCCTGTTCCTGTTGTTCTTAGATTATCTCTGAGTGTTATCAATGTTATATTAATACTAGAAATTATTTTTTATTTCTTCCTTTTTTAGGCAAGCTTAAGTGCTTATCTAATGCCTGATTTTATGTCCACCACATTTAGGTAAGCTTAAGTTCTTATTTAAAGCCTTACTCTTTGTACCCATTTCTTTAGAAAAGAAACGGGTACTCCCAAAGAAACAGCGGCTTACGGTGGCTCGTTGCACTTCGCCAAGGCGCCGCAGACAAGTGTCGC
>JAIRZH010000006.1 GCA_031267335.1 Oscillospiraceae bacterium
TTCATAAATACTCCAATTAATTTAATTAAAATCCTATTAATAATTTTATGGCCGTAATTATTATAGCAATAAAAATATCATGAAAATACTGTTTAAGACAGATTTTTAGAATTTACCTAAATTATTTTTTTAAAATGATTGAATAGCAGGGTTAGTCTCTAATTTAATTTGAAATAGCCAAACTTTAATATTTATTAAATTTATTTATTAATCTGAAACAAGAATAATTTAAAATCCCAAAAGATTTTGCCGATAAGCCTTAGAACCTGTCTTCATTAAGCCAAATATAAATTTTTAGACAATTTTTTAGCATTTTTTACGCATTTGACGCCGCTTGGCTGACGGCCAAGCCAGGTTCTTAATTTCAAGGCAATTCTAGCGATTTTGATATACTCGTAACAGCAACAACTTTCGAACTTTTCATTTTCATTATTCTAACGCCTTTAGAAGGTCTAGCACAGCATCTTACGGAACAAGCATCTATTCTAATAATAACTCCGTCTGAAGAAATTACAATAAGATCTAGTCCTTCGTCTTCCAATTTATCTTTTTTTACTGATAAAATTTTAAAATCATTATAATTTCCGATATTAAGCACAGAAGCTACCTTGCCAAATTTTTCAGTATGGTAATTAATAACCCCATTACCTCCACGCGATTGCAATCTATAATCAGTCGCACGTGAAATTCGGCCATATCCTGTTTCTGAGACAGTAAGAATTCCACTATCATTTTCGGCTGAAATTAATCCTACAACAAAATCTTCACTTTTTAATTTTAATGCTCTAACTCCACGTGCTGAACGCCCTACCGAGCGTACACCGGTTTCTTTAAACCTAATTGCTTTACCGCTGTATGTAGCAATCATAAGAATTTGCATACCATCTGTAACTCTAACCCAAGCTAATTCATCGCCTTCATCAAGATCTATTGCTATAATTCCAGATTTACGAGTATTGTTAAAATATTCTAGTTTTGTTCTTTTAATAACACCAAATTTAGTAACCATCACAAGAAAATTAACTAGATCTTCATTTTTAGTATTTTCGTTTTGTTCAGTTGATTCAAAATCATCTAAATTTTCATTTAAAACTTCGCTGTTGTTTTCTTCTTGAGTATCTTTGTTTGGATCTTCAATATCATCGTTTTTTTGAACGTTTTCCTCTTGATCAACTGATTCATTAAGATCATTTTTTGGATGTTTTTTAATATTTTTGCTTGCAGCTATCGCGTTGATTTTTTCGTTTTGGGCAAGAGGCAACAAGTTTACTATATTAAGGCCTTTCGAAGTACGAGATCCATCTGGAATTTCAAAACATTTTAGCCTATAAACTCTGCCGAGATTACTAAAGAATAAAATATAATCATGGCTATCAGCTATTAACATTTTATTAGCAAAATCGCTCTCTCGGCGCGTCATACCTGCAATTCCGCGTCCGCCACGTTTTTGGAGCTTATAACTTGTCATATTCTGCGTTTTTATATAACCTTGCTCTGTTAAAGTAATAACTCTTTCTTCATGCGGGATTAAATCTTGATCTTCAACTTCATAACTTGCCGTTTCAATCGCAGTTCTACGCTCATCTTTGTATTTATTTTTTATTTCAAAAATTTCTTCTTTTAAAACCTGGAATAATTTTTCTCGGCTTGAGAGAATTTCTTCTAAATAAGCTATTTTTTTAAGTAATTCGGCAATTTCATTTTCTATTTTATCAATTTCAAGTCCAGTTAATTTGCCTAATTGCATTTGAACAATAGCCTGAGTTTGAATATCGCTTAATTGAAAACGTTCGGATAATCTTTGTTTGCCTTCTTGGACACTTTTTGAAGAACGCAAAATTCTAATAACTTCATCGATGTTATCGATTGCGATTTTAAGTCCTTCTAAGATATGAGTGCGTTCGCGAGCTTTTCCGAGTTCAAATTGTGTTCTTCGCGTGATGATTTCAACCTGGAAATTTATATATATCTTAAGGCATTCTTTAAGGGTTAAGACCTTTGGTTCACCATTCACTATTGCAAGAGTTATTATTCCAAATGTAGTTTGCATTTGTGAAAAAGAATAAAGCTGATTTAAAGCAACTTGTGGTGAAAAACCTTGTTTTACGCTAATTTCAATGCTCATTCCTTTTCGGTCAGAGTGATCTTCGATTTTTGAAATTCCTTCAAGTCTTTTGTTTTTTGCAAGATCAGCAATTGATTCAATTAATCGAGCTTTATTAACCTGATAAGGAATCTCAGTTACTATTATCTTATATCTACTGCCTTCTTCGATAATTTCAGCCTTCGCTCGAACAATAACTTTGCCTCGCCCGGTTGCATATGCTTTTTTTATTCCAGAAAGACCCATGATTATTCCGCCAGTCGGAAAATCTGGGCCTTTAATATGCTTCATAATTTCATCGCATTCGGCTTCGGGGTTATCGATAAGACAGCAAATGCCATCGATTACTTCGCTTAAATTATGTGGCGGAATATTCGTTGCCATCCCAACTGCAATTCCAGTTGAACCATTAATTAATAAATTCGGAAATCTTGCAGGCAATACGATTGGTTCTTTTAATCTATCGTCATAATTTGGTATAAAATCGACAGTATTTTTTTCTATGTCGGTAAGTGCTTCGGCGGAGATTTTACTCATTCTGGCTTCTGTGTACCTATAAGCAGCAGGAGGATCACCATCTACCGAACCAAAATTTCCATGGCCATCTATTAAAGTGTATCTAATTGAAAAATCTTGCGCCATTCGAACAAGCGCGTCATAAACAGAAGCATCACCATGTGGGTGATAACGCCCCAAGACCGAACCTACTGTATCTGCGCATTTTCTATATGGTTTATCTGATGTTAAATTATTTTCAAAAAGCGTATAAAGTATACGCCTATGAACAGGCTTCAAGCCATCTCGGGCATCAGGCAATGCTCTGGCGACAATAACTGACATAGAATAATCCAGAAATGAACGTTTCATTTCATTTTCTATATCAACTATAATGATTTTTTCATTTTCTTGCATTATTTAAATCTCCAGATAATATTTTAAAAATTTAATATAGTTGATGGATTCTAACAAAAAAAAGCTAAAAATTCAATTTTTTTATATTTTTTAAAAATTAGAGTCTTTTTTTTAAAAAAAGTAACGGGTACTCCTAAAAAGTGTCTAATTTTACGTTTGCCGCATTTGGGTAAGCTTAAGTGCTTATCTAATGCCTGATTTTATGTCCACCGCATCTAATTAAGCTTAAGTGCTTATCTAATGCCTGATTTTATGTTTGCCACATTTAGGTAAGCTTAAGTTCTTTTCAAAGCTTTACTCTTTGTACCCATTTCTTTAGAAAAGAAACGGGTACTCCCAAAGAAACAGCGGCTTACGGTGGCTCGTTGCACTT
>JAIRZH010000015.1 GCA_031267335.1 Oscillospiraceae bacterium
AAAGTGAGAAAATGAGCCTTACTACTTTGGCCTCTGACTCTACAATTTTTGGTTTGCCGTCTTCTCCTTTTTCATAGCCAAGAATTAGTTTGTATCTTATCTCTACGTGGCCATCTGCCGGAACAGGCCCTAATTATCGTCTTGAAGTTTAATGGTTTTTTCGATAGTTAAAATTAAATAACCCAAATTTAAAAAATCTGCTTTCAAAAAAATTCATGAATAATTAAATCTTTAGGTGTTTCACGACTAAAAAAACAACTGTTCAAGAGCGTTTGAAAAATTATGCGTTGCTCTTTCGTATGAATTTGATAACATGGTTCAGTCTTTTGAGATTCTTTACTAGTCATTTTTTGTTCTTTTGCTTTTTCCAAATAAAATATAAAAAAATTTAATTTATCTTCTGGTATTTTCTTAAGCGTTTTAACTATTGGTAAATCTGGTAATTCCATCGTAAATTTAATTTTTTTAAAAAGTATTTTATAAATTAATTCAAAAATTTCCATTTTTTCCGATTCGGCTAATTCAGTTTCGGCTTCGGTTTTGGTTTCGACTAAGGCTTTACATTCAGATCTAAGTGAGCCTTGAATTTCCTGTTTAAGTGAGCCTTGAATTTCCTGTTTAAGTAAGCCTTGAATTTCCTGTTTAAGTGAGTCTTCAATTCCCTGTTTGATTAATTCAGTTCCGGCTTCGGTTCCGGCTAAGGCTTTACATTCAGATCTAAGTGAGCCTTGAATTACCCAAAAATTAGAACCTGAAAATGGTGTTTGAAGTTCTAGAAAACAATTAATAGCATCTTGCATGTTTGTGATTTTATTATCTTTCAGTTGTTCGCCTGGAATATTTATTTCCTGTTGCATCGCTGAGGAATATATTGCAAAAACTGTAAATATTGGAATTATTATTGCTAAAATCATTACAAGAAATTTTATAAAAATTTGTTTTATTTTCTGCTTAATCTTTTTAAAAACCTGATTAATTACTTTTATGATTAATTTATACATAAATGCACCGAACCACTTAGAATTTAGTTTAATGAGAACAAATTCTTAAATTTAATATGATTTTCTTTATATTATAATTTCTTTTTAATTTCAAATAAACTTTTTTTAATTTTTATAAGCAATAAGCTTGAATTTAGCTCAAAACTTCTTATTAACCGTATAATAAAAGCTTTCTAATCAAAATTAATTTATTATATCTTATTATAAAAATAAAGTCTCGTTTTTAAAATAAAAATTTTTGTTCTCTCAAAGGCGAAAAAATTCTAATTTTAGACTTAGAGCTTGTTTAATATCTCTAAAGCAGCTCGTATAGCATTTTGATTTTAAATAAATAAGCAATTTTTCGGTCTATAAGAGCCTAAATTTTTAAAAATTCGTATCTTTAATTTATTGAAGTTAAAATTTTATATAAAATTTAAAATTCATCACTTGAATTACCGTTAAATCTAATAGCAAGAATGGTCATGTCATCGGATTGCGATTTTTCTCCTGCGAAAGCAAATGCTTTATTTTTAGCACTTTCTACAAGACCTTTAATTGAATTTTTGTTTGTATCAATTGAATTAAGAGCTGTCAAAAATCTTTTTTTGCCCCAAAGTTTATTTTTAGAATTATTTATTTCTGTTAAACCATCTGTATAGAAAAAAATTATATCTCCCGTTTTAAGAAATATTTTTTCAGATTGAAATTTTAAATTGTTAATGCCAGCTATAACAAAATTTTGCTTTAATTTAAGAATTTTAAATTTTTTGCCAAATTTTTTCATAGCTGGTCTTGTGTGGCCTGCATTAGAAAATATAATTTCACCAGTTTTTAGATCAAGTATTCCTAAAAATGCCGTTAAAAACATGCTAAGATTATTGTTTTTGCACAATTGGTTGTTTACTTTTTCTAATATTGTAGATGGTTCATGATCGGCATGAACTTGATTTTTTATAAGAGTTTTTGCAATTATCATAAAAAAAGCCGCATAAATACCTTTGCCAGAAACATCTGCTATAACAAATGCTAAACGGTTTTTATCAATAAGAAAAAAATCGTAAAAATCCCCGCCTACTTGTCTTGCAGGCATCATTACAGCATAAATTTCAATTTCTTTAAATATTGTGAAATTCGGAAAAATGCTTGGGAGCATCGAACTTTGAATTTGCTTTGCAATATTAAGTTCTGTTAAATTTTTTTGTTTTTCAACATTCATTTTTTTTATAATTTTCTTGTAATTTTTAATATCTAACATAATTTTATAAATAGATCTTATGGTTATTAGAAAAAGAACCAATAAAGAAACAAAAACTATTAAAGATATAATAACAAAATTTTTAGATAAAAAAAACAAAAGTATTACTGCAATAAGTGCAAATACCAAAAACCAAACAGCTAAATTTATAATAAGCTTATTTTTAATTTTAATTGACATCAAAAATATTATACCATGTTTTTAAAAACTTATTTTAGTATGTTTATTTAGGGTCTGTTCCCACTATTTTGGAATGACAAAATTTCGAGTAATTTTTGGTTTGGATAAGGAAAATTTTTTTACAATACTAACGTATTGTAAAAAATTTAACGTAGTACAAATCAAAAAGTACCGAAATATGGTCGTTAAACAGCAGTGGAAACAGGCCCTAGTTAAATATGTGTTGCTAAAGAGATATTAAACAGGCTCCGAGGAAAAAATAAATTAAAAAATACTAAAAATTACCAAAAGTTATGTTTACAGGTTTAATTGATACGAGTTTTTATGATTTTAGATATTAAAAATTCTGCCAAAATAGTTGCAAATGCAGAAATATAAGCAAAAAGTATACTTTTACTTAAAGCGAAAACCAAAAAAGCTATACATGAAGCTAACGCGACGCACAATGTAAATGGCAATTGTGTAGAAACGTGTTCCATGATTTCGCAATCTGCGCTTGCTGCGGCAAGAATAGTAGTATCTGAAATCGGAGAACTGTTATCTCCAAAAACCGCTCCGGAAAGAACTGCGGCAATTGCTGGCAACATCATTTCAGGATAAATTTGTTGACATATCGCGCCAGCAACCGGAATTAACATTCCGAATGTGCCCCAAGCAGAACCAATAGAAAACGAAAGTATCGATGAAGAAATAAATATAAAAACCGGAAGAAACGCGGCATTAAAATTAGAAGATAAAATCAAACCACCTACGAATTTTCCAATTGCAAGCAAATCATTACATACCGAAGTCATAGACCAGGCAAGAATAAGTATTACAAATGCTGGAACCATGGATTTAATTCCTTTATCAATTGCAAACATAAAATCTTTAAATTTAAGTGTCATCGGAACTGTTAAAACAAAAGAAATGAAAATTGCTATTAAAGATCCAATTGAAATTGAAATTCCCAAATCAGAGTCTTCTAAAATTGTTGTAAAATTTCTTTGACCGGCAAAAAATCCCCCAGTTTCTAAAATCATAAATATCGAAATTAAAATAAGTACTAAAATCGGAACAATTAAATTGCTTGTTTTAGCTTTAATATTATTTTCAGATAAATCAGAAGATTTTTTCTGGATTTCGTTTTCGTCATTTTTTTCTATTTTTTCAAAACTGCCAAAATCTTTAGAAATTAAAACCACTGCGAGAATTGTTAAAACACTTAGTACTGCGTAAAAATTATATGGAATTAAATTAATAAAAGTTTTCATTCCGTTTAATTTAAGTTTACTAAAACATGAAATAACTGTAGATGTCCAAGTCGAAATCGGCATTAATACACACATTGGTGCCGCCATAGAATCAATCATATATGCAAACTTGGCACTTGATATTTTATAGCGTTTAGCGATAGGCCGCATAACTGCTCCAACAGTTAAACAACTAAAATAATCATCAATCGCCAAAAACAAAGAAACCATAAAACAAAATACTTGGGCCATTCTTCGAGATTTAATTTTGCGGCTTGCCCATTCGACATATCCTCGAGCCCCACCTGCATCAATTATAATTTGTGAAAGTGCACCAAGCAATGAAACGAAAATAATCGTAAGCGCATTGGAAGCTAAACTCCCTGAAATTAAATTTAATAAAATTTTAAATAAAGAAAAAAAACCAATTCTGGCAAAATTAACATAAACAAGTATGCCAGATAACAAACCAACAACAAGCGAAGAAACAATTTCTTTAGTTACAATCGCGAGTGTAATTGCAACTATCGGCGGCAAAATTGACCAAATCCCTACTGAAATTTCTTGCAACTTTTCTCCATTATGCTTATTTCAAAACTCCCCGGAACACTTTGTTTTTTTGTTTAAAGCCCTTGGAATATCTAATATACCAAGACGTCACTTTTCATAAAATCCAGTGGTTTAGAAAGAAGCCTATTATCACTTTTAAAAAATAGATTTAAAATTTCCCAAAATTTGATTTTAACACAAATATCTTTAAATTTAAAATTTAGAAAATTTTGTTAACTAATTTTAGAGCTTGTCTCCATATTTTTTATAATAAATTGATAATGATTATCATTTTTTTGGCTTAAGTTTTTGATATTCCTTATCAAAAATTTATGATTTGATATAATTTTTTAGCGTTTTCGAATTGAATTTCAGTTTAAATTAGGGCCTGTTCTCACTACTGTTCAACGACCATATTTCGGTACTTTTTGGTTTGTACTACGTTAAATTTTTTTACAATACGTTATGTATTGTAAAAAAATTTTCCTTATCCAAACCAAAAATTACTCGAAATTTTGTCATTTTAAATAGTGGGAACAGGCCCTAGTGAAAATTCTATGGCCTTTCTATTTCTAGCTTCAACTCAAAAACATAACCGAGTCTATTAAATTCGTTTTTAAGATTTTTTACAATAGTTTCAAATTCGATATTAATTTCTGATTTAATTTCTGGCCATTCAATAAAAAAACCTCGATAAAGTATTCTACCAATAACAATAGTATAAAATTCATTTACAAGATTTTTTGTGTCTTTTTCGAATTGAATTTCGATTTCAAGTAATTTAATTGCAAGATTCTCGTAATTGAACTTAAATTTTACAAGATATTTTCTAATTTTTTCAAAACATATTTCGAGTTCTCTAATTTTTTCTTCGAACTCAATTTCTGCTTCTCTGGATTTTTTAAATTCCTCAAATTTTTTTTGAAACTCTTCACAAATAGATGCATATGATTTTTGGATTTGCTCAACTGAAAAAAAATAATCACTTCCGAAACTTGCCAAACTACGACTAAGATGACCTTTCAAGGATTTGAGTTCTGTTAAAAAACGATTACTGCTATGACAAATTTTATCATATTGATCTTTATCATCATCGATTTTTGATTTTTCTTTTCTTAATTTTTCTTTTTCTTTAATTTTTTTAATTTCACTCAAAAAATAATATTCAATATTTTCTAATTTTTTTTTTGTTTCTTCAAATTCTTTTTCGCCTGCTTCTTTTTCATGATTTACAATTTCTTCAATACTAATTAAAACATTTTCACAATCTAATCCAAATTTTTTGCTTTCTTTTTCTATGACTTTTTCAATTTCCCTCAGTTCTTTCATGAATTCATTTAAAAAGACTTCATATTCATCCTTTCTGATTTTTTCAATTTCGTCAACCGATATTGAACGTCCAGATTCATCATGTCCAATATTTTTATAGGAATAAAATAAATAATTAAATTTTTCTTTAAGCCGTGCAATATCGTCTTCTAATTTTTTAATTCTTTGTTCAATTTCGGTTCTAAAATCCACTTTAAAATTCAAAATTTCCAATGATTTTAAATCTTCCCAAGACATCTTGTATTTCTTCAAACAAAGACTAACTTGTTCAAATCTTAATTTTGTTTCAGCATTTTTTTTGGTTTGCAAGCCTGTATCACTACATTGCTTTCTACTAAGTAGTTTTTTTCTTTGAGTTTTTTTCCACTCCCATTCTTCTTGAGCTTTTTGAGCTTTATCTTTTTGGACTTCTTGATGCATATTCATAGCATTTGCCTGAATTAAGATTACAGAATTTATAATAGAAAATATAAATAAAACCGCTAAAATTGCAGCAAAGGCCTTTTGAAAAAATTTATTAACTTTAAATAAATTCTGAATTTTTAAAATATTTTTCGCTCGATTTATTGTTGGACCAAATGACTTATTCAGGCTTTTTGCGTTGCCTAAAAAGAGTTTAATATTCGTCATCATAATTAATTCCCCAAATTATTTAACAAAAAAATTAAATATTATTTTAATAAAATAGTATATTTCTATTATTGAATACTAGTTTTAGACTATAATTACCATAAAAAGATAAATCAACTATTTTGATATTTATAACTATTATAGCTATAATATTTGAAAAAAATTTATAAATAAATTAAAAATAAAAGCATGATAGTTTTAGATTAAAAAACACATGATATAGTCTATATAGCTATAAATTGTTGATATTAAAGTCTTCTTTTGCATAGTAAGTAAGAAAAATTTAAAATTATAAATTTATCACATAACCCAAAAATCGCTAAATACATTTCGTAAGCTTGTTTACACAAGCATCACATAATTTAGATCAAGAATAATAAGAACGTTTTCGCTAACATGTTTTCTTAATTTTGATAAATGATTCTAAATTTAACTCGGATTGCTAAATTATTGTAATATTCCGCGAAATTTCCGTGTTTATTTATACTAAATTATTGACATTCCCATATTTCTAGATAGCCCTATTGAAAAAAAAAATTCAAAGGATTAGCTTAAATTAATGTATCATTGTAAATAAGATTAGAATTGAATTAGAGTTTGTTCTTGTTATCTAAAATTACTAAATTTCGAGAGTGATTTTTTAGTTGGAAAAAGGAAAAATTTCCGAGAGAGAGTTCTACTGTACTACAAGAAAATTCGATGAAATATAAATCAAAAAGTATCGAAATTATGATCGGGTAGCAGAAAGAAAGCCTTAATTTGAAAAATTCGTCAAATAACAATTTTATAAAATTCAAAGTAAATATATTTAAGGTCTAACCGAATGAAATACATATATTATGATAAAAAAATTAATAATGTAAAAATAAAAGATATTATTTCCGCTAGCGAACTCAAATTAAAAGTTCTTTTTTTTGCTATTAAAAATTCAAATAAAGTTTTTGACAGCAAAGAAGTAGCTTTGATTTTAAGTTTAGATGTTAATATCATCGATAATGCTATTGAATTTTGGGCAAGCATTAAGATAATAGATAATATAAGCAACAATTTGATTTATGAAAATCAAAAAATAACTCAAGAAAAAGAGCGTTTTTCGAACAATTATTTATCGAAAAGGATTCAAGAATCTGATGAAATTTCTTTGCTTCTCGATTCTGTGCAAACAATTTTAGGCAGACCAATTTCAGGTACTGATATTTCTGCAATTTTAGGTCTTAAAGATTCAGAAGGTTTGCCTTGTGATGTGATTTTAATGCTTATACAATATTGTGTAGAAGCTGGCAAAATTTCTACAAGATATATAGAAAAAGTTGGTATCGATTGGGCGAGAAACGATATAAATTCAGTAGAATTAGCCGAAGAAAGAATAAAATATTTAAGTAAATCAAAAAAAGCTTGGTATCGTTTAAAATCAATATTTGGCTTAGACAATCGTTCTCCAACAGAAAAAGAAAAAAAAGTAGCGACAAGATGGTTTGATGAATGGAAATTAAGTGATGAAACCGTTAGGCTCGCTTATGAACGTTGTGTTAATTCCAAAGGTAAATATTCCTTGTCTTACATAGATGGGATAATTAAACGTTGGAAAAAAGATGGTATTAAAGATAATATTAAGTTAAAATCAGATATTAATATGCGTGATATTGTGAATTCTAATAAAATGTCATATGATCTAGAAGATTATGAGAAATTAAAATTTCAAAATTTTTGAAAATTAAGAGGTTTATTTAATGTTACTTGTTTTGTTTTTGCCATTTTTGTTTATATTAGTTTCTGCTTTTTTTGTTAATAAATTAGCGAAGAATAAAATTAATAAAAAGTTTTTAGTATTTGCACAGATTGGTTTATCGGCTTTGGTTGTTGTTTTTTGTTTTATTATGGAAGCGAAAAATACAGTGAAATCAGTTTCCGATTCACGTTCTTCACAGTATAGTGAAACACAAAATAAACCATCATATTCAAACGCATGTGCAGCAGGTTTTATCGCTGCTGCATTGGCGATAGGAATGTCTGCAATCGGTGCTGGGATTTCTATTGGTTCAGGAATTCCAGCAGCAATTGCCTCGACAGCAGATAATCCTGAGGCTTTCGGGAAGATTATGACATTCATGGTATTCGGCGAAGCAATTGCTCTTTACGGGCTTGTTATTTCTGTATTAATTCTTAATAAGTTAGATTTAATTTTTCAAATCGTATAGGATCTCAGTATGCGTTTTTTTTTGATAAGCGATAATATAGATGCTATTGTTGGTTTAAGGTTAGCTGGGATAGTCGGGGTTATTTTGCACACCGAGAAAGAAGTAAAAGAAACAATAGAAAAAATCAAAAACGATCAAACAGTAGCTGCAGTTTTGATAACAGAAAAACTTATGCTTTTATGCGGAAGTTGGATTTATAAAATTAAACTTGAGGCTAAAAATTTTTTGATTGTTCAAATTCCAGATAGACACGGAACGTCTGGAATTGGTGAAGTTATTTCTAAATATATTAAAGATGTTATTGGAATTAAAATTTGATAAAAATAATTGAATTTTACTAAAAATTATCAAATTGTAATAATGCTTAAGAATATATATTTTATTAGCTAGTTTGAGTTTATTTTAAATATTTGAGTTTTTTTATTTTCGTATTTTTTAGGATTGTTTTCGTTGCTTAATTATATTTATTTCAGCATTTTTTGATTTGTATTGCGTTAAATTTTCTTGTAATGACCAACAATATTCTTTCAAAATTTTCTTTATCTAACCAAAATTACTCGAAATTTGGTTATTTCAGATAGTAGTAACAGTCTATAATTGGAAATAATTGTTTATTTGTTTTATAATAATGCTTGTGTTAATATCGAAGCGTAATTGGTTTTAATTTTTTTAAATTTATCGTTTGTATCATTGTGCTAAGATAACTTTATATTAGGCGTTGATCAAAATAAAATTCGTATTTAAAGGCAGTGTGCGAGTTGTTTTATAGCGATATTCGAGTTATTAATTTAAGAGCTTAAAGTTTAAATTTTAATTAAAAAATTAATTTTATTTATATAAAAATATTAAAATTGTGATTTAATCGTCATTTTGGTATATGGAACGATTTTAAAAGCTATTTTTTTATTTTAAGGAGGAGCAATTGTGAGAAAAACAAATCCACTTACTAATAGTGAAGAAATAAATCCAGAAACTCAATCTACAGAGCAGACAAGTTCAAAGGGCGAAAATGTTTTGCCTTCTAATTCTAAATGGCATATCACCCCTAAAACGGGTGATATGCGTAAACCTGTGGTTTTAAGGAGAAATCTAAATACTCCAAAAACTGTCAATAAAACAGAATCAAATTCGAACGAATTGGTTTTTACGAGCCAAACTGATATAGCACGATCTAATAAAATACAGTCAACTTTGAAACCGTATTGTAAAATAACTGATCCAAATAATACTTCAAAACTAGATAATTATACGTTGGATCAAACTGATTCTGTAAAAATTATTTTTCTAGGTGGACTTAACCAGATTGGTAAAAACATGACTGCCTTTGAATATAAAAACGACATCATAATTGTTGATTGCGGAAGTGCCTTTCCTGATGGCGAAATGCTTGGTGTGGATTTAGTTATCCCGGATTTTACTTATCTTGAAAACAATATTGAAAAAGTTCGTGGATTAATAGTAACCCATGGCCACGAAGATCATATCGGAGCAGTACCTTATTTATTAAAAAAGATGAATATTCCAATTTATTCCGCTTCCTTAACAATCGGGCTTATCACCACTAAATTAAAAGAACATAAATTAGTTGGAAATGCTAATTTGAATACTATTGTACCGGGGAATCATTTTAATTTAGGCTGTTTCGATATTGAATTTATTCATATCAATCACTCGATTCCAGATTCTGTCGCGCTCGCGATTCGGACTCCGGTTGGAATTATAATTCACACTGGTGACTTTAAAATTGATTGCACTCCGGCTCGTGGCGGAATGATAGACTTAGCACGTTTTTCCGAACTTGGCCGCGAGGGTGTTTTGGCGCTTATGGCGGATTCGACAAATGCAGATCGCCCGGGTTATACAACCACGGAAAAAAGCATAAATGAATCTTTCGAAAAGCTTTTTAATAAAGCCAAAAATAGACGTATTGTAATAGCAACATTTGCTTCTAATATAGGCAGAATTCAGCAAATTATAGATTGTGCAGTTAAATGTAATCGAAAAATTATATTTTCCGGTAGGAGTATGATTAATTATGTTACAATAGCGATTTCGCTCAAATATTTAATTGTGCCAGAAGGCATTATTGTTGGAATTGATGCGATTGGTAAATATCCACCGCATGAAGTAGTTCTTATTACCACAGGAAGCCAAGGCGAGCCAATGTCTGCACTTTATCGCATGGCATTTTCGGAACATAAAAAAATCGTTGTTGGCGAAGGCGATTTTGTTATAATATCCGCAAATCCAATTCCAGGAAATGAAAAAATGGTTGGTTCTGTCGTAAATGAATTAATGCGTTTAGGTTGCGAAGTTATTTATGAATCTATGTACGAAGTACACGTTTCAGGCCATGCATGTCAAGAAGAGTTAAAACTTATTCATGGGCTTACTAAACCACATTTTTTCATTCCAGTTCATGGTGAGTGTAAACATTTAAGAAATCACGCTGAATTAGCAAAAAACATGGGCATGCCAGAAGAAAATATCTATATAGGGGAAACTGGCGATATAGTAAAATTAAACCCAAATGAAATTAAACGCGCAGGTCAAGCTCAAGCCGAAATGGTCTTAATTGATGGAATTGGTGTTGGCGATATCGGCAACGTTGTTTTAAAAGATAGGAAACATTTAAGCCAAGATGGCCTTATAGTGATGGCGGCAGCTTTAAATTTCAAAGAAAGAAGAGTTTTATCAAGGCCGGATATTCTTTCAAGAGGTTTTGTTTACGTTAAAGAATCTGAAGAATTAATGTCTGCTGCGCGAAAAGCAGCGTTAAAATCAATTTTAAGCTGTTTTGAGCAAAAAAACTGTGATTGGAATATGGTTAAAAACCGTACGCGCGAAGATTTATATAATTTTTTCCACGATAGAACACGTAAAAATCCTTTGATTTTAACTATTTTAATGGAAGTGAAAATTTAAAGATTATGTATTTATTTAAATACTTGTCTTAAAAATTTTATGTATTAAACTTTTTTCCTAAACTACTAAATTTTTTAAAAAGCAACGCCGGTCTATATAAATACTTCGAGGAGCTTTAAACAAAAAATGAAGTGTTCCGGAAAGTTTTGAAAGAAGTCTATTGGGATATAAAAATTTTTTAAGTCATATTAATTTTAATGAGGCGATTATTTTGATAAAAATTCTTTTACTTTGCGGCGGATGTTCCCCTGAACGTAGTATTTCGCTAAATTCCGCACGTTCGGTTTTTGAAAATATAGAAGATGAGTTTGATACAAAAATAATTTTTTTCAGTAAAGAACTTAAAAAATATATAATAAATAGTAATTTTTTATATTCGAATACTGTATCGGATTTTGATTTCAAACTTTGTAACGAATGCACAGAACTTTCCGATAAAGAGTTTTTAAAAGAATTGCATAACTATGATTTGGTTTTCCCAGTTATGCATGGAGTATTCGCTGAAAATGGTCAAATTCAAGAAATTTTAGAACGCGAAAAGATTGCATTTGTTGGTTCCGGGTCAAAACAATGCGCACATATGTATAATAAAGAAAATGCTGAAAAATCGATTATTCAAAAACATAAATTCAAAAGTGTCGCGAAGTTATTTTTAAAACCAGGCGAAAAAAATATAACAAAAAAAATATCTGATTTTTTCTTTCAAGAGAAATTAACTGAAGCAATTATAAAACCTATTGAAGGTGGTTCTTCATTTGGTGTAAGGCATGCAAAAAATTTAGATGATGCTTTGAAAATTAGTGAATTAATGATTGCTAAAGAAAATAAAGACATTTTAATTGAAAAAAGGTGTTTGGGCAAAGAATTTACAGTTATTATTTTGCAAAATCTTGATGGCAAACCAGTTTCGTTAATTCCAATCGAAATTGAAATTAAAAATTTCGATAATATAATATTTGACACACGCCGTAAATATCTGGCCACGAATGAAACTCACTATCATTGTCCGCCTAGATTTAATAACGATCAAATCGAAAAAATTAGGAAATTAGCTTCTGAATTATTTAAAATTTCTCAAGCTTGTGATTTTTTAAGAATCGATGGCTGGCTATTGGCAAATGATGAAATTTATTTTTCTGATTTTAACCCAATAAGTGGTATGGAACAAAATAGTTTTATTTTTCAACAAAGTTCTAAAATCGGGTTTACTCATCAAGAAGCTGTCAGATATATAATTAATTCTGCTGCTAAACGTGCCGGGCTTGAAATTACAAATATTTCTGATCAAACAAATTCTGAAAAAAAGAAAGTTAATGTTATTTTTGGTGGTATAACTTCCGAACGTCAAGTTTCTTTGCTAAGTGGCTCTAACGTTTGGCAAAAACTTTTAAAATCAAAAGAATATTTCCCAAGACCATTTTTATTGTTTATGGAAAATAATTCTTATCAAGTTATTTTATTGCCATATTCAATGGTTTTATATCATACAGTTGAAGAAATTTTATATCAGTTTAAAAATAACAATTATGATTATGTGAATTTAGCCAATAAAATTCGCATAGAACTGGGCCTTGAAAAAATCGAAATAGAAAGGCCTATTCTTATGACATTTGACGAATTTTTAGAAAAATCAAAATCCGAAGATACATTTGTATTTATAGCTTTGCATGGTGGATTTGGGGAAAATGGCGAAATACAACATAGACTAAAAGATAATAATCTTAGTTTTAATGGTTCGGATGCTTCAGCATCAAAACTTTGCATGAATAAATACGAAACAAGCAAAATTGTAAATTCACTTAATCTTTCAGGTGTAAGAAGTGCTAAAAATAAGATGTTAAATGCTTCAATATTAAAAAAATCTGATTCTGAAAATTTAAAGAAAGTTTGGGAAGATTTAACAACTGAACTTAATTCTATAATTGTAGTAAAACCTAATTGCGATGGCTGTTCTACTGGTGTAATTATACTTGAAAATTCCCAAGAATTTATAGTTTATATTAAAATTCTTAAAAGCGGAGTATCGGTAATTCCGGAAAATTCGTTTTCGAATCAAAAGGAAAAAGTGGCAATAAACCCAAAAGTTGAAGAGCTATTATTTGAAGAATTTATAAAAACTGATAAAATCGAAGTTTCGCATAATAATATTAATTTTTTTAAAAAAACCGGTTGGGTAGAATTAACTGTCGGAGTGTTGGAATCAAAAAATGGTTATCATGCGCTTAAACCTAGTATAACAGTTGCTCAATCAAATAAAATTTTAAGTGTAGAAGAAAAATTTCAAGGTGGAATAGGAATTAATATCACTCCGCCGCCACAAAATCTTATTAGTTTAAATTTACTCGAAAAAATACAGCGTAGTGTTGAAATTGTTTCAGCAAAAATTGGAATCAAAGATTATTGCCGCATAGATTTATTTGCTAACAGCATTACAAATGAAATAATTATAATAGAATTTAATACGTTGCCGGCACTTACACCTTCGACGGTTCTTTTTCAACAATCCAGCAAAGAAGTTCCACCGATAACTGTTTTAAAGTTATTAAGAAATATTATTATGCAGAATATTAAAGCCTGTCCCCGCTATGTGAAATAACTAGGGCCTGTTCCCACTATTTGAAATGACAAAATTTCGGTACTTTTTAGTTTGGATAAGGAAAATTTTTTCACAATACTAACGTATTGTAAAAAAATTTAACGTAGTACAAATCAAAAAGTACCGAAATATGGTTGTTAAACAGTAGTGGGAACAGGCCCTGATAATTTGTTCTCATTAGATTTCTTTCAAAACTCCCTGGAACACTTCGTTTTTATTTAAAGTTCTTTGGAGCATCTGTAAATCATTGGCGGCGGTTTAGAAAGAAATCTATTGAACCCGTAAATACAGTTTTTTAGCAATTTTTGTTTATTTTTTCTTGATTAACGTTCCCGAATAGCGTTAAAATTACCAAAATATGCTTAAAAATTACCTAAAATTTATATTTTAGTTTGGTGAGAACAAGTTTTTAGTTTTAGTTCGTTCATGGTAAAATTTATAACTATACTAGTCAGGGATAAACTTTTAGTATATATTATAAAAATCAAAAGATTGCTGAGGTAAAAAACATGTCGAAAAAAAATAATTTAGTTATAGTTGAATCTCCGGCGAAAGCCAAAACAATAAAAAAATATTTGGGAAATAATTTTGAAGTAATAGCGTGTTTTGGGCATATAAGAGATTTGCCGGCCAAAAGGTTTGGGGTCGATGTTAAAAACGATTTTACACCTGAATATGTTATTATAAAAGATAAAGAAAAAATCGTAAGTGAAATAAAAGAAAAAGCTAAAAATTCTGTAAGTGTAGTTTTAGCAACTGACCCTGATCGCGAAGGCGAGGCAATTTCTTGGCACTTAGCGAATATTTTAAAGTTAAACTCGGATGATAATAACCGTGTTGCTTTTAATGAAATTACCAAAACTGGAGTAAAAAAAGGAATCGAGACTCCGCGAAAAATTGATTCTGATTTAGTTGATGCTCAACAAGCGCGGCGAATTTTGGATAGACTCGTTGGATATAAGTTAAGTCCATTTTTATGTCAAAGAATTCAAAAAGGGCTTTCCGGCGGAAGAGTTCAATCTGTTGCGTTAAGAATGATAGTAGATCGCGAAAATGAAATCCGAATATTTGTTCCTGAAGAATATTGGACTATAACTGCAAGTTTAAATCCCGAAAAAAGCGAAAAAGTTTTTCAGGCGAAATTTTGGGGCAATAAAGATGGCGAAATAAAACTTAAAAATCAATCTCAAACAAATGAAATTCTTGAACACATTAAAGATTCTGAATATAAAATTGTAAAGTTAAAAAAAGGCAAACGCAGTAAAAATCCTGCACCACCGTTTATTACTTCAACTTTTCAGCAAGAAGCAGTTCGTAAACTCGGTTTTAGTTCCAAACGCGCTATGAAAGTCGCTCAAGAACTTTACGAAGGTGTAGATATATCCGGTCATGGCGCAACAGGGCTTATAACTTATATGAGAACTGATTCGATTAGAATTTCGGATGAAGCAATGGCGGAAGCTAAAGATTTTATAATTAAAACTTGGGGTGAAAAATATTCGCCTACAACGCAGAGAAAATTCAAAACTAAAGCAAATGCCCAAGATGCGCACGAAGCAATAAGACCTACTGTTATAAATTTTTTGCCAGAAGAAATTAAATCCAGTTTGACTAATGATCAATTTAAAATTTATAAACTCGTTTGGAACAGATTTATCGCTAGCCAAATGACAAATTGCTTGCAAGATACAGTTCGTGTCGAAATTGATGCATCTGGATATATTTTTCGGGCATCTGGTTTAACAGTAAGTTTTGATGGTTTTACAGTTCTTTATAGTGAAGGAAAAGATGAAAAAGAAGAGCAAGAAAAGTCTTTGCCTAAACTTTCAGAAGGTATGAATTGTGGTCTTAAAAAACTCGACCATGCACAGCATTTTACCGAGCCTCCTCCACGTTTTACAGAAGCTTCTTTAATAAAAGCATTAGAAGAAAACGGCGTGGGAAGACCTTCGACTTATGCTGCAACGATTTCTGTTTTAATTTTTCGCGAATATGTTACAAAAGATGGAAAAATTTTTTCCCCTACTGAACTCGGTGAGACAGTTGACGGTTTGATAAAAAAATATTTTCCGGCTATTGTTAATGTAGAGTTTACTGCCAAGATGGAAAGCCAGCTCGATGGCGTGAAACATGGCAAATCAAAATGGCAGAATATTTTACGTGATTTTTATGGTGATTTTGAAAAAATGCTTGAAAATGCTAAAGCGGAAACCAAAGATTTAAAATTAGAATTAAAAGAAAATGAAACAGATATAATTTGTGAAAAATGTGGCAATAAAATGGTTATCAGACGAGGCAGATACGGTAAATTTATTGGTTGTTCTGGTTATCCTGAATGCAAAAATATTCAAAAAATTATAAAAACTGTAGGGGCAAAATGCCCTAAATGTAATGGCGAAATTATAGAAAAAAATACTAAAAGAAATCGTATTTTTTATGGTTGCGCAAATTATCCAAATTGTAATTTTGCCACTTGGGACACGCCCACAGACCAAGTTTGCCCAAAATGCGGTAGTTTTTTATTCAAAAAAGGCGAGGATATTTTTTGTATTACGTGCGATTCACACCCGAAAACTTCGGATTTGTCTTAGAACTTGTCCGGGCCTGTTCCCACTATTTGAAATGACAAAATTTCGAGTAATTTTTGGTTTGAATAAGGAAAATTTTTTCACAATACTAACGTATTGTGAAAAAATTTAACGTAGTACAAATCAAAAAGTACCGAAATATGGTCGTTAAACAGTAGCGGGAACAGGTCCTAATATCTTTAAAGCATCACATATTTAGAATCCGTCTTCAAAAACACTTTAAAAGTATATATAAATGAAAAATAATTTTTTTAAAAAGTACTTCTATTTGGTAATTTTTTTTGTTTTTAATTCGAACTACACTTTTTTTATCAATGCCCGTATAATTCAAGATTGAATTACTTAACAAAAAATAAAATGCTGAACCAAATGCTAAAAATTTATTTTTTCTCATTAATAATAAACCTCTTTTAAAATTTTATTATTCATTTTGTTAAATGCTCTGAGAAGTTTTAATAAAAAACTATACTCATTCAAAATGAAATTCTGAATTTATTGAAATCTAAAAATCATCGTTTAACACGATTTTGTTTGAGCTTTGAATAAATTTAATTCTAATTTTGATTTCGGCGTTTGAATTCAAATGAGCATAAAGTATTCTAAAAAGTTTGGAAATGAATTCGTTTATTCATCGATAATTAAGAATAACAGAATAATTATTCATTTTATCAAGTTGCCATTGACCATTAACAAGAAATCCACATCTTTCAGCAATATACAAAACAGCTGAAATAACGTCTGAAATTTTCCATCTAGTTTTCGGTTCTTTGTCAAGCATTCCATTAATCAATTCCGATAATTTATAACTTAATTCATCAGAAAATTTTTTTTTTGTGCTTAAAGCAGCTAAAGGAGTAAAATTTGTTGTTTTAATTACATAAGCAAGTTCCGGTATACTCCATGCAACATACGGCATTCTCCCCTCAGAAATCATCGTATAAAACATAACTCCCAAAGCCCAAATATCAACCGATGAATTATACGGTTGTGAAGATAATATTTCTGGTGCATAACAAAGAGGTGTGCCTACGATTGTTGCGGTAAAGTGCTGGTCGGTTAATAATTTTTTAGAAACTCCGAAATCCAAAAGCTTAACTAAATTTGATTTCTGATCCAACATAACATTTGTTAGTTTAATATCTCTATGGATGACATTAGCATTATGGCAATACCAAACAGCTGATAGTAATTGAAAAAAAAGATTAAGAATATATCCAAACCGAATTTGGCTTCCAGACTTAAAATATTCTTCAAAACACTTGCCTTCGACTAATTCTAAAATAATATAGTAAAGGTTATTTTCTCTAAAACCTCCAAAACATTTAACTATATTTGGATGATTTAAATTTGTCAAAATTTCAGTTTCTTTTTGTAATTCTGAAAAATGGTTTTCGTTTAAAATTTGTTCTACTTTTAAACAAAACTTTTGGTTGTCGGCACGTCGTGTAACTTCATAAACTTCGCCGAAATTCCCTTTCCCTAATCTTTTTCCAAATATAAAACATGCTCTGCTATTCATTTGTAAATTTAACGGCTGAGAAGATTGATGAAAATATGGTTGATTTGGCGATATTTGCGGTTGATTAGAATTCAATGGCTGCGGGAAATTGTCTTGTTGATTATCATTCATTTGTGGATCGTCTTCATAATATAACTGATCTTTAGAAAAATCGTTTTCTAATTCGGTACTTATTTTGGGAACATCATCGACTACTTTTTTGGATGAAAAAAAAATAAATTTCAAAATTGTAAAAAGTGACAAAGGTAAACCAAAAAACAAGCAAAAATTTTTTTTTATTTTTGGTGAATTTTTTTCTAACTGGTTAAATTTTTGTTTAATAACTACACTTTTTTTATCAATGCCCGTACAATTCAAGATTGAATTACTTAACAAAAAATAAAGTGCTAAACCAAATGCTAAAAAT
>JAIRZH010000095.1 GCA_031267335.1 Oscillospiraceae bacterium
TTCTATAACTAGTTTTTACAAATTTTTTCAAAATATTATAATTATTCAGAATCTAAGAACCTATCTAATATTTCTAAGCAATACGGATTTAACGATAAAATTTTTAAAATTCAAAGCTTGAGGAAGGCAAATACTGACGTATTTAACTGACGAGCAATATAGAATAAATTTTAGTTAAATACGTGTTGCTAAAGAGATACTAGACAGGCTCTAACTCGATTTTTCTCTGTGCGGCAAAAAACAATAATGCTTTTGCCATTGCTATTGATTTTTTGTCTAAATCTTTATCTTCCGGAAGAAAAAAAATACTTTTTTTGCAATCATCTAAGAAATTCTCTACCTTTGTAGCCATATATCGTTGTGCTTCAATATAACGATTTTGTTGTGCTTCATTATAATCTTCTGGATCAAAATTCATAAATGTAAGTACTCCATTGAACGGGTCATAAGAATTAAGAATATCAAAAAGATTTTGAAGAATTATACTATCAGTTTTGTTTTGCTCTATTTCTTCAACTTGTCTTTGCATTGATATAAATATCGGAGAGAAAAGTTTTTCTGTTGGTGATTTGCTTAAATGAGAAAAATATATATAATTTCCAATAAATTCTTTTCCAAATATTGTTTCTATCACTTGTAATGGAACTTCCAAACGTAAATACTTTTCTAAAACAACCGGATTATCAATTCTTTCACTGATTAATTTTTGTGCCATTTTATTTATTGGGCAAAATTCATTAAAAGCTTTTTCTACCAAAATTTTTGGTAATGGCTGATTAAACCCCACAATATCGGGGCCAAAATCTAGCTGATGGCCGTAATTTAAACCAAATGCTGATATTTGCCCAGTTGACTGATCATTAAACTTTATGAAATGAGGTAAAATATTTTCGCCAAGAGAAATTGAGCCAAACTCTTCTCCTAATGAATTTATCCTTATTCCAGCTCGGTGATAAGCACCAGTGATCCTATGTTTGCAACTTGACCCAAAATAGATATAGTTCAGAATTTCTTTGCCAAAAAATATATATCCTTCAAATTTAAGTTCTCCATTTTTTTCACTATAAACCTTTTCGAACACATAATGTTCAAAAAATTTTTTCATTAATTCTTCAGATTTTAAATTTAAAAATATAAATGCACGATTTTTTAGTCCATTCATTATAAACACTACTTTGTTGAATCGAATTTCGAAGTCTGCATAAATGATTTTAAATCTAGCAATTACTTCGTTATCTTTTATAAAATTAGGTGTACTTATTTCTTCAGAAAGACTACCAACAATTTCATCTTTTATATCGTACATTAGTTCAGGAGGATATCTCCTACAAGCTTCGAAAAAAATTTCTAAATTTTCTAACAATTGAAATGATTCTTTTTCATCTGTTAATATTGTAGTCATTCTATTTCCATATCTCAAGTAGTCACCAAACATTGAATTTTCTACACTCAATGGCTTAAGATTGCCTAAGTTGCCAAAACCTATTACTCGGAATGTCGAAAATGGGAAATGTGCTTCTATCAAGTGTCTAATTTTATGATAAAGTTCCGCATCTATTATTCTAGAATTATTAAACTTAAATTCTTTAGTCAAACTGCCATCCGGAAGTATTGAGCCATGATGAAATATTGTGTTTTTGTAAATAATGTTAAATAAGTTAGATTTATTTTTTCTTCCAAAAAGATAAGTTGCATATTGGCGAACTTCTTCTGTGCTAGAAAGTCCATGAAAACCAAAAAATTCTTGTGACACTATACTATGTACTCGTTCTGCTTTTTGAACAACATCTATGCTTAAATATTCTTTATAAATTTCTGATATTTTATTAAAAAATTCTTCTTCGTCTTGTTCAAAATTCGGAATGACTTGTTCAAAAATCGGACGCAACCCCATAGCAAACTGAATTTTTCCGAAAGTCAGAGCGCCACTCGCGGGGTGAGAACCTGTATAATGAAAATAAAGATCACAAATTATTTGAAAAATTTGATCAGCAAGACCCTCAATTCCATTTTCTCCTTCTTGCAAATTAAATATTTGTGAGAGTCTGCGGATTGATTTACGATCTTTCAAAGTAAGATATTGCGGATATTTTAGTCTGCCAAGAAAATTATCTAGACAAAATGGTAACATAAATTTTCCATAATGAAGTTTATAAAGTCGTTCGATTTTTTCTTCCGAAAATGAAAGATTATATCTTTTAGACGAAATTCCACGGCTTTTATACAAAAAACCTCCTCCGCCGTTTTTCTTATCATATAAATGTAAAAGACAAATTATTCTAAAACATTGATTAACAATACATTTAATATCGCGCCCTTCAAATCGACTTTGTAAATGAAAAATTTGCGCTATTAAACTAGCCCGAACAATATCATTTTTTTCTTCAATTTCTGAATTTTTAAGCCTATATAAAAAACTACCTTCTTTAATTGATGATATAAAATTTTCTATCTCAGGATCATCTTCAGTATCTTCTTGCTGATTTGATGGAATTTCTATTAATTGATTTTGATTTTCTTCAATATTTGACTGATTAATATTTAGCTGATCTTCCCTTCCCTCTTCCGTATCATTTGTCTTGACTTCCTCTGAAATTTCATTCGTATTTTCTTGCAGATTTAATGAAATTTCTATTTCTAATTGATCTTGATTTTCACTACTATTTGGCCGAACATTTTCTAACGAATTTTCTTCTTGCGGATTTATAAGTTCGAATCCATTAAAAGATGGTAAGCGAATTCCATGACATGCATAAAGTTCTCTTATTTTATTAACAAGCATTGTTTCATTTTGTTGATCTAAAAGTGAAATTCCATTTCCACTATTTTCTTTATCGTATAAATGTAAAAGATAAATTATTTTAAAGCAACAAGGAACAAGATTTTCAATTTTGTTTTTTTCTGTTTGCAAATTAAAAATATTTAAGATTTCAGTAATTGTTTGAAAATTTGATCGGTCAAGAGATTGTGAGTTATTAAGCTTGTCTAAAAAGCTGCCTTGGCAAATTAACAAACTTTCTTCATGAGATTCTAATTTTACACTATAAGTATTATTAAGCTCTTTAGATGCCGTAAAAGGAAATTCTTCAGTAATCCCGGAACTTTGTGG
>JAIRZH010000136.1 GCA_031267335.1 Oscillospiraceae bacterium
ACGGTGGCTCGTTGCACTTCGCCAAGGCGCCGCAGACAAGGAATAGGCTCTTAGCATCTGTCTTCCTTATACTTTAAATTTTAAAAATTTTATCATAAAATCTACACTACTTAAAAAAATATTAGCAGGCTTCGAGGAGTTATTAGATGTTTTATTATGATTCAAGTTATTTTCTTTTTATGATTATCACTTTTCCTATTACCATGTATGCTCATTTTAAGGTTCGTTTTATATTTAATAAATATTCTAAAATTAAATGTGATCCGAGATTAAACGGAGCTAAATCAGCTGGAATTGTCCTTTACGAAAATAGTATTTCCGATGTCGAAATCGTGCGTATACATGGTAGTTTTAATGATCATTTTGATCCTACAAAAAATAAAATATCTCTTTCGAAATCGGTATATCTCGAAAATTCCATTACAGCTGTAGGGGTTGCCGCACACGAAGCCGGGCATGCCGCACAATATGCATCAGGATATGGATTCATGAAAATAAGGCAACGTTTAGTTCCGATTACGCAAATTTGTTCGGGGCTTTCTATGCCAGTATTATTAATTGGATTATTATTGCCGTTACAGTATAATTTTGTAGTTAATTTAGGAATAATTCTATTTGCCGTTGCGGTACTTTTCCAATTCGTTACTTTGCCGGTAGAATTCGATGCTAGCAGACGTGCAATTTCATCGTTAAAAAATTCTAACAGAATTTCCGAAAAAGAAATTTACGGCGTCAGAAAAGTCTTAAATGCAGCCGCATTAACTTATGTTGCATCTTTATTTACATCGCTTATTTATTTCTTAAGATTGATTTTAATTTCCTCAAAACGTAAAGACTAAGAGCCTATCTCTAAAAAATAAACAATACTAATAAATCGAAAAAAATATTTGAAATATTAGGGCCTGTTTCCACTATTTGTAATGACAAAATTTCGAGTAATTTGTAGTACAAATCAAAAAGTACCGAAATATGGTCGTCAAACAGTAGTGGGAACAGGCCCTAGTATTATTGATTTGTATAACCGAGCGCTTACTTATCGCTGGCCTCTGCGTCATTGGTGGCCTCAGGGTTCTCTACTGACCGCAGCGGTAAATTCTGCCTTAAATTTATCATTTTGCGTATCTCATCAATTTTTTGTCGGTGGTTTGATTCTAGTATTTTTATGTCTTCATTCCAAGAATTCACCTGCTGATCACCACAACAACAAAGTCTTTTGATAATTCTACTTTCATATAACTGATTTATTGTTTGCCTGAATTCTGCTATTAGTCTTTCCATTTCATTTAACATAGCACTTATCTGATTTCGAAAATCCATCATTAATATTTCTATTTTGAGTAACTTAACATTTAAAAAGTCTAACTTCATTTTTATGGTTTGTGCTGTTTTCGCTTTCCGTCCAGGGAAGTGTCCGATCTTTTCCATATATAAAAAATAGCAATCTTTTGAAGCACGATCTTCCATATTACTCATCAGATCTTGAAACAGGCGTTCTATTTCAAAATAACCTTCGGTACCCATAACCCTTGACAAATTTCGAAGCAGGCAATCTTCTATAGAATAATCTTTTATAGCCCCTGACATTTCTTGAAGCAGGAGATCACTTATAGGAAATTTTTCTATAACTATAGCCATTGATAGATTTTGGTACAAGTGATCTTCTACACGACGAATTTCCATAACCCCTGGCAGAACTTGAAACTGGTTATATCCTAGAATACGATCTTCTATATTCCTTAAGAACTCGAAATAGCGACCACGTAAAGAATAATTTTTCATAGCCGAAAACAGATCTCGAAGCAATTGATTTTGTTTAGAAAGACTTTCCATAGCCCCTACACGATTTAAGCTTATAAAACTTACACTATAAACCACAAATAAAGTTGATAAACTCGTAACAAGAGCCTTTTTGAAAAATTTCTTAACTTTAAATAAATTTTGAATCTTTAAAATACTTTTTGCTCGATTTATTAATTTGAGAAAATTGGGGCTTTTTACGCTGCCTAAAAAGATTTTATTGTTCGCCATGATAAAATTTTCCTTCAAAATTATTTAATAAAAAATTTAATACTATTTTAATAAATTATAGTATATTTCCACTATGTTTATAAACGCTGATTTTAGATTATAACTACTAAAAAGATAAATCAACTATTTTGATATTTATAATTATTAAATTATTAGGGCCTGTTCCCACTATTTGTAATGACAAAATTTCGAGTAATTTTTGGTTTGGATAAGGAAAATTTTTTTACAATACTAATGTATTGTAAAAAAATTTGAAACCTGTCTTTATTAAGCCAAATATAAATTTTTAGATAATTTTTAGTATTTTTTTTACGTATTTGGCGCCGCTAGGCTAACGCTAAGCAAGAAAAATAAGTAAAAAATGCTAAAAATTGTCAGATTGTTTATTTTTTAGTGATAGGCTCTAAGCCTAAATTCTTAAACTTATTTAAGAGGAAACACATTAAAGAAACTCTTAAAAACTTTCTAAATTAATTTTCATTTGCTCAAGTTTATTTTCGAATTTAATATTTAAATAAGAATAAGCTAATTTTGTTGCCATGCGGCCACGAGGAGTTCTTGCTAAAAATCCAATTTGCAAAAGATAGGGTTCGTATACATCTTCAATAGTAACAGTTTCCTCGCCAATAGCAGCAGCGAGAGTTTCTAGCCCTACAGGCCCGCCATTGTAAAATTTTACAATTGCTTCAAGAATTCTACGGTCATTTGAATCAAGGCCTAATTTATCGACTTCTAACCTTTCAAGTGCATGACGCGTAATTTCTGGATTTATTTCATCGATATTTTCGACTTGCGCAAAATCACGTACACGCTTTAATAGTCTGTTTGCAATTCTTGGTGTGCCGCGTGAACGGCTAGCTATTTCAAGCGCGCTTTCGTGTGTTATTTTTATGTTTAAAATATTAGAACTTCTCATAACGATTTGCTCTAATTCTTCAGGTTTATACATTTCAAGGCGGAGAATAACGCCAAAGCGATCTCTTATAGGTGCTCCAAGCTGACCTGCTCGTGTAGTAGCGCCGACAAGTGTGAATTTTTCAAGTGGCAAATGAATCGCATTGGCCATTTGGCCTTTGCCCATTACTATATCAATAGTAAAATCTTCCATTGCAGGATATAAAATTTCTTCCGCTGTGCGAGGAATTCTGTGTATTTCATCAAGAAAAAAAACGTCTCCGGAATTTAAATTTGTTAAAATCGAAGATAAATCCCCAGCATGTGAAATTGCTGGACCGGAAGTAATTTTTATTCCTACACCCATTTCTTTGGCTATAATCATGGCAAGCGTTGTTTTTCCTAATCCTGGCGGACCATAAAGCAAAATATGGTCAAGCGTTTCGCCACGGATTTTCGAAGCATTGATAAAAACAGATAAATTTTCTTTAATCTTTTCTTGGCCTATATATTCATTTAAAAACTTCGGCCTTAAAGAATTATCGAAATCGCTTTCATTTCTAAATTCTTGTGTTGATACCAAACGATTAGGATCATCTAATTCGTCGGTTAACTCGAACTCATTGTTAATTTCATTAAATTTTTTCATAAATATACAGGTAAATATATCTTATTTTAATTTTAAAATCAATTTATTTAAATTTTATTTTTATGTTTGTATTGATTTATACATAAAAATATTAAAATAATTAAAAATTTATAAATTAAGTTAATAAAAATCTAATTTTTTTAAAATTTTCGCTTGTGCACTCTTTAATTAACACATATTACGATATTGTTTAACATATCAATCCAAAACAAAGATAAGAAAATAGTTTATGATTTTTCTCATTTAGGGTCTGTTCCTTACTATTTGTAATGACAAAATTTCGAGTAATTTTTGGTTTGGATAAGGAAAATTTTTTTACAATACTAACGTATTGTAAAAAAATTTAAAACCTGTATTTATTAAGCCAAATATAAATTTTTAGACAATTTTTAGTATTTTTTTTACGTATTTGGCGCCGCTTGGCTAACGCTAAGCTAAGGAAAATAAGTAAAAAATGCTAAAAATTGTCAAAAAATTATGTTTTGCGCTTATTGAGGGCAGGTTATTAGTTCGTTTCGAGAAGAAATCTGAAAATTATTTGAATTTATTATATTTTGCTTGTTCTTTAATTTCCTGGCGGAAAATTATTAAAGTTCATGCCGAATTTCCAGGGATAGGCTCTTAATATTGTTAAAAAAAATTCTTTAAATGTTTTAAAAATGATTAATACATTAGTGAAAGTTAAGTTCGTTTCAGAAAGGTGAGCAGTAACCGAATTTTATTATTTTTGTATTTTTTAATTGATTTGGGATGAAAATATATGATATAATCAAACTGATTATAAGAATTGTATTTAAGGAGGAATAATAATAGTATGTATGAGAATGAAGTAGAAATTAAAAATAATTTAGGGCTTTTTGCACGTTCGGCAATGTTTTTTATACAAAAAGCAAATGAATATAAATCTATGATATTTGTTGAAATAGATAATAAAAAAGTTAATGCTAAAAGTCTTTTAGGAATTCTTTCGCTTGGTGTTTTATATGGCCAAAAAATAAAAATTATTGCAGTTGGCATAGACGAAAAAGAAGCAGTTGATAGTTTATCAGATTTAGTAGAAAAAGGTTTTCTTGATTACGAGCTTCAAAAAGAAGATGAATATTGATAAATTTTAATATACAAATTAATTTAATTTTTTATTCAATTTGGGCTATTCCAGTTACACAAAATTTTACAGAATATTTTACAATAATTAAACCACTGTTCCTGCAATAAGTGCCATTAAACCACTAACAGCTGCTGTTAGAACAGGCGCAAGACCGAGTAATCGCACTCGCCAAAACTAAACCCCAACCCATTATCTTTTGCAGTGTTTCACTTTCGCTAAAGACTTTAAAAAATTCTCCATTTTGCTTCCGAGATTTTTAAGATTTTCTCCAAAACTCCCGTCGTCTCTGCCGATACTGCTTATCATCGCGCCAAACGCGCTTGCAACACCTGATGCACTATACTGACAATATTTGAAAGTTCCGGCGCAAGATTTGAAACTAAATGAGACTATACAGTATTTCATGTAAATGAAAAATTCTAATTAGGGCCTGTTTCCACTACTGTTTAACGACCATATTTCGGTACTTTTTGATTTGTACTACGTTAAATTTTTTCACAATACGTTTAGTATTGTGAAAAAATTTTCCTTATCCAAACCAAAAATTACTCGAAATTTTGTCATTTCAAATAGTGGGAACAGGCCCATACATTATAATATAGCTTCAAATTTAATTCAAAGCATGCTACGATAAAAATAGCATAAAAAATTTACCAAATTAATTGAGGCAAGCAATGATTGAAAATCAATTACAACTATTGCAGCCTTTAACTTTAAATTCAAAAGAATTTGAAAATTTTTGTAAATTAAATGTTTTGGATGGAATGTATTTATTTGCTGACCAATTTGATTGCGAAAAAGAACTAAAAAGATTATTCAAAAATGATCCAAGCATTCCTCGAGAGTGTTTTCGAAATAATTATAGTATGATACATTTCAAACCAATGTTAAATAGAAAGAGGATATTATGTTAACAAAAGAAAATTCAACAGAAGTATTTAAATTTTCTGCCGAGGGAACTTTGGCACACAGCAAAAATGGTTTTGTTTTAAAAACGTTTGCGGAATCTACACTAAATTCGGAAAACTTTGATTTTGAAACATTAGGCGGAAAAGACCTCAAATTGATTGCAGGAGGTAGTAAAAATACTAAGAATTTAGCTGTTTCTCTTGCTTTTATTATAGCAGGAACAATGCTAACAAATGTTCCAAGTGCTTCGGCTAGTATGGTTGATAGTATTAAAAATAAAGCCTCATCTGCCACTCAGAAAAAAAAATCTGAAGCCAAAGAATTTTATAAAAAGCGCTCAACGCTTTCAAAGGTTGGCGTAGGTATTGGTGCAACTATTTTAGGAATTGGTACGATTGCACTTGGCGGTAGAGCTGTGGGCGAATTTTATTTAAGAGATGTGACAACAAAAATTGATGATATGTCGGACAAGCAAGTAGAAACAGAACTTAAACGTCAAATTGATATATTTAGTAATCGCGACCGAAATGTTTTTAAAGTTGATGATACACTTATGAAAAAGATGAATCCAAGGTTATTTTTGCTTTTATTATTAAAATTGAATGATATTTTTGAAAAATATTCTCTTTTTACACGAACACTGACACAAAACAAAAGAATTAGAAATGAAACTTTTAGTCTTAGAATAAATAAATCTTTTAGTGGATTACAAAAAATTAAATACTTTGGTGAAGCTGATCTAAGTGGAATAACTTTTAACGAGCTTTATGCACCATTTTTAAAAATAGTTTTTATTATAGGCAAACAATCTATAAATAATTCAGGTTTTCTCCCGCCGAAAGAACTAAATCAAATAGCAGAGTATTGGATTGCACACCAAATAGGTCATGTATTTCAATTTTTAATAAGAGCGACGAATAATTGCAGTAAAAGTGCTGTAGATATGAAAGAGGATGTTATCAGGATTGCGATGGAAAGATATGGTGGTACAACTAGAAAAATAAGTGGTTACGGAGAAACTGACGAATTTGAATGGTGGGCTGAAGCTTTCGCGTATGTGCAGTGCCGCAACAACCTTAATCCTCTCGGTCTTGCAATGAAAGATTATTTAAATGAATTGCGCACAAATACTTTAATATTTTAAAAATATAGATTTTGTTTTTTCAATTTTCAAAGAGTATTTTTTAGTAAAATTTAGTATATTTAAGCGACAAACAAGATTTTATTTTTTGATGCTGCAAATTCAATTGATCTGTCATTTTTGCCAAATTCACTAGACACTGCGACTGTTTCTGAACGTAAAACCTTCATCGAAGAGTTTATTTCAGTTAAAGTTTGTTTGCATTCTTTATCTCCGTCAATTTCTATCTTGATTCCAACTATATCTTGTATCTAAAAATCTCACCTCTCCGTGATTTCCCAAACTGAAAATAATAATAAACAAGCTTCCGATTTGGAAAATTTGCCGGCAGCATTCTCTATATTGGCAACCGGTTTTCAGAATATATAAAACTGGGAAGTGTTTCCTAAATAATTATATCTATCATTTTATAATTATTTCGGAAACACTCCCTTAAAATACAATTTTTAAAAATTTTTGATATTTTTTTTATTTTGTTTTCAAAAACGAGGCCGAAAAAATGTTCAAATATTAAATTCTTGTAATATTACGTGAAATTTCCGTGTGGTATTTGCCTTTATACTTGATTTTTTTAATTATAAATTTTATATTTTAGAATCTCCGGTAAGAGAGGTTTGGCGCTACAAATCAAAATAATTTGCTTATTTTATTTTTTTTGATGTAGACTGTATTTGGTTAGGCCTCGAATGATTGAATTTACAGTTGATTTCGTGGTGCCTTAAAAAATTTATTAGTTATTTTGGAGTAAGTTTATGAATAAACCAGAGTTGGTATCCGCAGTAGCGGAAAAAGCGAAAATTGAAAAAAGTAAAGCTGAATCATTTGTTAATGCATTTGTAGAAACGATTATAGAAACTTTAGCTAAAGGCGATAAGATTCAGCTAATAGGTTTTGGGACTTTTTCGGTAAAACATCGAGAAGCGCGCACCGGGCATAATCCAAGCAGTGGCAAAAAAATTAATATTGAAGCAAGCAATACTCCGGCTTTTAAGCCTGGTAAGACTTTTAAAGAAGCTGTAAATTAATTTTAAGAACTTGTTCTTATTAAACTCACGAATACGAATTTTTGTTTATTTTTAGTTGCTTGGCGTCGGCCAAGCAACTAAAAAAGCATTAAAATATGCTTAAAAATTACTTAAAAATTGTATTTTGGTTTTGAGAACAAGTTCTTAAAAACTTGTATTTTGGGCTTACCACCCGACTCAACTCAAACAGCACCATAAATCGTGAGAAAAGCATAAATTTAAAGCTGAATTTATAATTATTCGTAAACCTTTTTTGAAATTTGAAACCTTAGATCTTAAAAAATTTT
>JAIRZH010000046.1 GCA_031267335.1 Oscillospiraceae bacterium
CAGCTTTCGATATCTTCAAATAAAGAAATGAATAAGATTAAGGAAATTTAATTTTATATAAATTTGAGACATCGCCAGATTCTTCAGAAATGATTTTCAAAATTTCGAATATTAGGGCCTGTTCCCACTACCGTTTAACTACAATATTTCATTACTTTTTGATTTGTACTATGTTAATTTTTTTACAATACGTTAGTATTGTGAAAAAATTTTCCTTATCCAAACCAAAAATTACTCGAAATTTTGTCATTTCAAAATAGCGGGAACGGGCCCTAATCTTGCTCCAAGTAAACTTGTGCAATACCTTAAAGGAAGATCTTCGAAACTATTGCAAGATGAATTCAGAGAACTTAGCAAAAGATACTGGGGCCAATATTTATGGGCATGAAGATACTTTTGTGTAACAGTTGGTAGTGTTACTAAAGAAATGATTCAAGAGTATATTGAAAAATAATTTGAACAAGGCGACAAAAATCATTTCAAAATCGAAAAAAATGACGTTTAGTTTGCTTTAGCTAAGGATTTTTAAGTGGCGTTCAGCCGCTTACGGCTTTCAGCCGTTACTAAATCTTTCGTCTGAAGACAGGGGGGAAAAATTAAACCTGGCACATGGAAATTAAATAAATTAGGTACAAAAAAGTTAGGCATTAAAAAAGACTTAAGCTCGCCCGATAAGGAAATAAATATAAAATATAGTCAACTAAAAAATAATCGGCTAGAGTAATAAAGTTAAACAAATAAAAAAGGAAGTGCAACAATATAATTGTTAAAATTTAATTCAGAAAAATTTGAAAAAATAAAAAATAATTTTTTAAAAAATTTTGCTATGAGTTTAACGATTTTGAAATTATTCGCCAGCGATTTTAATTCAGTCAAGGCCACTGAAAACCATACTATGAAAACAATAAATAAATATTCGTTAAATAGTGCCAAAACGCCGTATAATCAAAAAATAAAACAAGAAGATAGCAAAGGTATCATAAAACGTTTTTGTTTTGGAATCGTAACAATTTTAACAATGTCTTATGCAGATAAAATAAATAAACAACCTGAACTAGAAGAACCTTCAGAATCTGAAAATACCTCTGTAAAAGAACTTCTGGAACCCGAAAATATTTTTCAGGTAAAACCTCCGGAATTTATTTTAGAAAAATTATTATCCAGATATCAAACATGGTTTGAAGGCCGTGAAAAACAATATGAAATAATAAAAAAAATAAGAGATAATACTGCTAGTAATGAAGAACTACGAAATTTTAAAATTTTTTTTCTCGAAGCAACCAATTTAGCTAGAGAATATCTAAGAATTATTTTGAAAGGATTACATTTCACAGAAGAATTAAATTCTAAAGAACTTAATCAAGTTACAATTTTAAATACTAGAATTAGTCTTGAATTTAGTAATGTAAATCAATTAAAAATTTACAGTAGATTAAAAATTTGCAGTAATAAATATAAAGCGGCAGAAGTATTGGGTGATTTGGCGAAACCGTTTGTTCATATTTCGGTAATTTTTGAAATATTAGAAGAAATATTTAAGTTTAGTTCTTTCTTTGTTAACAGAACAAAAACAAATTTATGTCCGTTTGCAATATATAGATATCATCTTAGGATTGTAGGGAACGAACTTGTGATTTTTAATGGAAAAGATTTTTGCAACATAATGGAAAAAATAAATTTTAAAAATATGTTTTCTATTTTTAAAAATAACAAAATATTTTTTAAGCGTTTGAATACTTTTTATGCAAAACTGAATGGCGCGCAAGGAAATGAAGATGTTACAGCATTGCTGAATGAAAAAATATTTAGCAATCCTAGTTTTGCGCCGAGCGATCTGCCTAATGTTCCTAGTTCTGCGCTAAATGGTCAGGGAATGGTTACCACATGCGGAGAATGCAGGTTTTTAACAAAATCAGGTGTAAATCAAGAATTTAGTAAATATAGATGTGAATCTAGGATTATATTATTGGGCAAAGAAAAATCAGGAAAATCTTGCCTTTTAAAAGCTTTATTAGGTGAAAGTTTTGAAGAAGAATATGTGCCTACGGCAGGATCAGCACATAAATCACTAATTTTTAGATCATCAACAAAAGAGAATGCGTTACTTTTTTGGGATATAAGCGGACATGAAAAATATAAACAAGATCGTTCGTTGGAACCTTGTTTTTGCGAAATTGCTAACATAATTATATTAACTATTAGTGCATTGAATTTAAGTGTTGACACCAAAGCAGCCGAAGAATTTTTTAAAACGGCTTCATCAGCTAATGTTAATGCTGTATTTATAATTGTGGTTACCGGATGTGGCAAAAACAATAAAAGGGATATTGATGATGAAACATTAATAAATTTTACTCCATTAAACAATTTTTTTAATATGATGAGAAGTTGTGGAGTTAATTTGTTATTGCCGCCACAAGGGTTAGGCTGTTGCTTCCAGATTTCATCAAAAAGCGGTCGTGGAATAGATGAATTGAGACAAGTATTGTGTGAGATCGGCAGTAAAAAATCGTTTTCTTGCCCTATACAGTAATTTTGAAGTTTCTTGAAATTTCAATAATACATGTTGTTTTTTCATAAAAATCCGGAAGTTTAGAAACAAATCCACTAGGGCCCCTGTTCCCACTATTTGAAATGACAAAATTTCGAGTAATTTTTGGTTTGAATAAGGAAAATTTTTTCACAATACTAACGTATTGTAAAAAAATTTAACGTAGTACAAATCAAAAAGTATCGAAATATGGTCGTTAAACAGTAGTGGGAACAGGCCCTAATATTTCGGTTAGAAGAAAATTAAACAGGCAAAAATAAAGAGGGGTAGGAACAAAAACCATTGTTAAAATTAGATTTAAAAAAAAAATCTAAAAATTTTAAAAAAGAACTTTTCAAAAATTTTTGCTGCGAAATTAGCAGTTTTGAATTCATTTTCTAGCAATTTTATTCAGTTAAGGCTGCTAAGAAAAAAAGCAGAGTCAAATGCACTAAAAATGTTCAAAAATTGTCAAGAAGTTGTGTTTTTTGGGCTTATCGGAGACAGGTTCTTAATTAAATACATAAGTACTTTCCTTCTACGCACTTTAAATTTTAAAAATTTTATCATAAAATCTAAACTTAAGGAAATATTAGACAGGCTTTTAAAAAAATCCAGTAATAAAGATTATAAAATTATTATGTTTTTAATGGGGTTTATTATTTTGCATGATATAGAAAACAAAAAAATTGAAATTTTTACTGACGGTTCTTGTAGTGGAAACCCTGGCCCAGGCGGTTGGGCGGCGATTCTAAAATACAATGATAATAAAAAGATAATATATGGTTCGGAAAAAATGACTACTAATAATCGCATGGAAATGTTTGCATTAATTAGAGCTTTAGAATCTTTAACTGAAACATATGAATTATATATCTATAGCGATTCTAAATATGTTATTGATTCAATCTCAAAAGGTTGGGCGAAAAAATGGCAAGCCAATGGTTGGAAACGTGGCAGATATTCTGCTCTTAATTCAGACTTGTGGGAAATACTCTTAAATCTACTCAAAAAATACAAAAAGGTTAATTTATTTTGGGTTCGTGGCCATTCTGGTCACCCTGAAAACGAAGAATGCGATAATTTAGCAGTCGAAGCTGTAAAACAATTAAAAAGCGATATGGAAGTAAATTCTATAGGAGTTTTGGGCGAAAACAAAAGCGTTTCCGGAAGATTTCAAAAATAAATTCTAAAAACCCGTTAAATACTTCTTAACAGTACAAATTTTATGATAAAATTTTTAAAATTTAAAATGCATGGGAGGCAAATACTGACACATTTAACTGATAAACGATACAAAATTTAAATTTTAACTTAAAATTCGCTATTTAGAGATACTAGACAGGCATTTAGGCCTGCTCCTTGCTATTTGAAATGATAAAATTTCGAGTAATTTTGGTTTGGATAAGGAAAATTTTTCACAATACTGAGTATAAATCAAAAAGTACCGAAATATGGTCGTTAAACGGTAGTGAGAGCCCAGAAAGCATAGAAATTAATTTAATTCAAGCAAAGCTACGGCATATGCACTTATGCCTTCTTTTTTCCCCGTAAAGCCAAGTCCTTCTTCCGTTTTTGCTTTGATATTAATATTAATCGATGGTATTTCGCATGATTCGGCAATATTTTCTTTCATTTTTGCAAAAAAACTAGTTAATTTTGGAGATTGTGCGACGATTGTACTATCCAAATTTATAATTCTAAAATTCTTTTTTTTAAGAATTTTTACAACTGTTTTTAATAGCTTCAAACTACTGATGTTTTTGTAACTAGGATTAGTATCAGGGAAAAACATGCCTATATCGCCTAAAGATGATGCTCCCAATAAGGCGTCAATAATAGCATGAACTAAAACATCGGCATCAGAATGCCCAATAAGTCCAGCTTCGTGGCTTATTTTAACGCCTCCGATGACCAATTCTTGCCCTAATTCAAGTTTATGTGTATCGTAACCAAAACCTATTCGATTGGTAAAATCAGACATTTATAACTAATCATCTGATTTTTTGAAGGCAGAATCATCTTCTTCTGGACTATTATCGGATTCATCAAAATTTTTTTTGCAATGATTACAAACACATGGCTTGTTTTCATTTTGATTTTTATCGCAAACATTTCTATCTTTTATATCATTAATTTCAGATTTCAAAATATTAATTTTATTGTTTAATTCATCAATCGCAGTAATTCGACTTTCGATTTCAGGATTATCTAAAATATTATTTTTTTTGGCACGATAAATTATTCTTCCAAGTTTTTCAAACTCATGTTTTTGCTGATTTTCACACTCTGCGATTTTGATTTTTAATTTTGAAACATCTACAATTTGCGATGCTTTATCGCCAACTACTTCAAAAACTGCCCTAAATTTTACATACATATCCTCAAAAACGCCCATAAAATTCACCTCTTAAAATATAAAAACTCTATAATAATAACATTACTACCAACTATATTAATTGTAAAGTATTATAATTCATTTTTCACGGAAATTTCACAAAATATTACAATAATTTAATAATTTTACTAGCTAATCTATGACCATTTTTCGCTAAAACCTATATTTAAGAGCCTGTCTAATATTTCTAAGCAATACAGAACTTTAAAAATTTTAGTTAAATATGTGTTGCTAAAGAGATATTAGACAAGCTCTTAGCAAACACTTCCCAAATTTTCCCGTTGAAGCATCGTCTATCATTTACCTGAATTCATTGCGCTCTTATTTTATGATATAAAAAAATACTATAAATCCGGTGGCGGCTGTGTAGAGGCGGCTGGGACGTTATGCTTATGGCAAAATGGCGGTAAATTTGCGCTAGTATAATATCCAATAGAGGTATTTGTGCATTCTGGAGTAGACAAAAACCCTGTTTCTTTGCAATATGGCATTACAACAACGCCGTCAGGGCAAATAAATTCATGTTCACCTTTATAATTTAATAATAATTTAGTTGTTATATTTTTGAAAATTCTCATAGCGACGCTTTTTTCTTTAATACGTTTTGGTTTATCATAACCTGTCCAAATTCCTACAACAGAATATGGCGACGCACCTATAAACCAAGAATCAAAATCATCTGTAGTAGTTCCGGTTTTCCCAATAATTTCCCAATCATTAATATTTGCATTTTTCCCAGTTCCTTCAGGGCCGACGATAACTTGTCTAAGTAATCTATTCAATACATAAGCACTTTCTGTGCTAATCGCTTGGATCGAATGACTGTTATAGCGATTATCAAGAATTATTTTTCCTTCTTTATCGGTAACATAAAAATATGATTTTGGCTTATGATATTTTCCTCCGGAACCGAAAATCTGAAAAGCCGCTGTCATTTCTAAAGTAGTTACACCCATATGAGTTCCACCAGCAGCAAGTGCTGCGAGCGAATTTGCATCGCTGGAATCTAAACTTTTTAAACCAAGATCTTGATTTAAAAATCTATAAGATACATTCGAACCGATCATGTTAAGAATCTGTGCAGCTGGCGCATTAGCAGATTTTTCTATTGCCCACTGCAAAATAACTTCGCCAAAATAATTTTTATACCAATTTTCAGGCCAGTCTTTAAAATTCCCAGTTCCATCGATATCTATTTTTAATGGTTTATCTGGGATTTTTGAAGAATACGTAAAAACTCCCATATTAATTGCCGGAGCATAAACAGCAATCGGTTTAATCGTTGATCCTGGCTGACGTCGTGCTATATTTGCCCTATCATAAATTAAATTTGCGTTTTTTGGTTTAGAGCTTCCGATTGTAGCCAAAATTCGGCCAGTATAATCAACAATAGTGCAGGCGAATTCTAAATCAGGATCTTTTGGCATAATTACTTTATCAAGCACTGTTTCTTCGGCAACTTGTTGTGCGTATGGATCAACACATGCGTAAATTTTAAGTCCGCCTGAGTACAAAATATCTTCGGCTAAATTTTTTTTAATTTTATATTTAGAAGCAAGATCATTAATGATATCTCGGCAAAGCATTTCGATATACCAGTTCCTTATAACACCGTTTATGCTTTTATTTTTTGCCGAAGATGAGTTTAAAAATTTCATGTTTTTAGAAATTTTAAGCGCATTTTCATATTCACTTTTGGTTATTTTTTTTTGAAAAAACATTTCATTAATAACGACTTCTCTGCGTTTTTTATTTTCTTCTGGATTAACAAGCGGATTATATTTTCGTGGATTTTGTGTTACTGCGGCGATTGCAGCAGATTCGATAATATCACATTCCCAAATATTTTTTCCATAAAAACTTTCAGCTGCAGTTTGTACTCCATGGCCTGAACCAAAATTCGCAATATTAAGATAAGATTCTAAAATTTCATCTTTGGAACTTCTTTCTTCAAGCCTTACCGCACGTGCCATCTCACGAAGTTTCCTAGAAAAACTTACTTCGCTATCTTCGGTAATATTTTTCACAAGTTGTTGAGTTAAGCTTGAGCCACCGTGGCTTTTATTGCCTATTATTACATTTGCGAATGCACTCGAAATACGTATAAAATCTATTCCACCATGCTTATAAAAACGTTTATCTTCAATTGCTATAATTGCATCTTTCATATGCTTTGGAATTTTTTCAAAACTAACCCAAATTCGATTTTCATTACTAAAAACTTTTTGATATTCTTTGTAATTTCCATTTTCAGTAAGTGAAAAAACTTTACTTGTTAAACGCATTTTTGCTGCAGCGAGATTTAAGTCTATTACATCATCTTTAAAAGTTGAAACAAAAAGCCTAAACATTAAAAGCAAGCCTAAAAATATAATTGCTAAAAGAATTAATAAAAACATAAGAATTCTTAAAGATTTACTAACGTATTTTTTGCTCTTTTTTATTTTCATAACAAACCTAATAAATATTTTTGTTGCAGCATTTTTCTAAACAACAATTTTCACATTTAAAATTTCTTGCTTTACAAATCTTACGGCCATGTTCGACGATTCGGTGACAAAAATTTGTCCAAATATCGCAAGGCAGTGAATCCCGCAATATAACTTCAATTTTATAAGTATTATTTAAATTATGGAACCCAATACGTTTTGTAACACGGGAAACATGTGTATCCACTATTATCGAAGGTATTTTAAATACTTCGGCCATTACTAAATTAGCAGTTTTTCTTCCGATACCAGGCAATTTTATTAAATCTTCAATTTCATTTGGGATTTTTCCATCATAATCTTTTATTATCATTTCACTCATTGCTTTTAAATGTTTTGATTTGTTTTTATATATTCCACACATATGAATTAAATCTTCAATTTCTTCAATTTTTGCTAATGCCATAGAACGTGCATCAGGCAAATTTTTAAAAAGTTTTGGCGTAATTTTATTAACAAGTTTATCTGTGCATTGTGCCGAAAGTCTCGCGGCGACAATTAGCTCAAAATTATTTTTAAAATTAAGCGTACAGTATGAATTCGGATAATTTTTGTCTAAAACTAATAAAATAGATTCAATATGTTTTTTCGATAACATAATTTCCTCGCTAATCGCCAATGAGACTGTATAGTATTTCGTGTAAATGAAAAATAAGCAAACAGGCAAAAACAAAAAAATAAATTTTCGCAGGAGATACTTAGAGCCTATCCTTAAAAAATAAACAATACTAATAAATCGAAAAAAATATTTGAAATATTAGGGCCTGTTACTGCTATTTGAAATAACAAAACTTCGAATAATTTTTAGGTTGAATTATGAATAAAAATTAGGGCCTGTTTTCACTACTGTTTAACGACCATATTTCGGTACTTTTTGATTTGTACTACGTTAAATTTTTTTACAATACGTTAGTATTGTGAAAAAATTTCCTTATCCAAACCAAAAATTACTCGAAATTTTGTTATTCCAAATAGTGGGAACAGGCCCTAAAACGGAGTAATGCACAACGTCACAACTTTAAACAAATACGGTGGAATTAGACCTGGCACATGGAAATTAAAGTTTATGCTGAGTTTTTAGGGATAGGCTCTTAGCTAAAATTTAAAATTTTGCATTGTTTTAAATATGTCAAGTATTTGCTTTTCTCTGGCTTTAAATTTTGAAAGTTTTATCATAAAACCTGCACTGCTTAAGAAATATCAAGCAGGCTATTAGTATTTTCTTCCAATAAAGAAATTTAAATTAAATTTCCTTAATTTATAAATAACATTTGGTGGCACTAATATGTCGCCAGAAGTGTCGTCTTGTTTAACGGTACATTTTCCAGAAGGAGAAAAAACAAGATCATAAATATAGTTCATACAATCAAGATTTTCAATTTTGCTAAAAATTTTATTATATTTTAATGGTTGGCCAAAATTTCTATTAAGTTTCTCAAAAAATCTTTCAATTTTCTTTTCGATTATATGATCTTCTTCTTTAAAAGCAGAATTTACAGCAAATTTTCCTTTAATATCTATAATGATAATTTCAGGACCGATTATATTGATTTTTGTGCCAAGAAGTCTATATTTTTCCAATCTTAACGCGATTGTTTTTTTGCAGCTTTTTGTTAATTTTAAAGAATCGCCGCACTGCGCGATAACTGTTATAGCTGATTGATAAGTTTGATTTTTATATAACTGTGTAGGCAAAATAGATACAGTTTTAAAGAACATCCCAGGCGTGCTTAAAACTATTTTTTTATAATCTTCAATAGTCACTATTCGATTAATTTTAGAAAATGTTTCAGTTGAACGTTTTTTAACACTTTCGAATGTTTCGTCGTCTTTCCCGCCTTTAGCTTCTGTTATTTGCCGAATCCATGCATGTTTAAGTACTTCATTATCGCTTTTTGCTTTATTGATTAGTTCTTTTTTTATATTTGAAGCTTCGCCTTCGGTAAATGCAAGGCTACAAATTATTATGTTGTCTTTTCCGGCACGTGGTGAAGCCCCGTTGATATGATCACCAAAAACTAAAGTTTTAGAGGTTTTTTCATAAATAAAATGTCTATCATTTTTATTTGAAGCAAAAAATTCATCAACTCTTTTCCAAATTTTAAAAAATGTTTCATAATTTTTCTGTTCGCCTATTATTATCTCAAAGCTATCGTATAATATTTCCTTTTCGAAATTAATATTAAAAATTTGTGGCGAAAAACCTTTTCCATCGCCAATTATAACTTTATCTCTTATTTTTTTATCATAAGAAATTAGCATAAAAACTTCTTGTTCGTTAGAAATTTCTTTTAAAAAATCAGTATTTTGAGTTCTTAAATATACTAAACCTGATTCAATATCCTTTTCTATGCTAAAATTGTTTTCCGGAATCCATGAATCGTTTTTTTTAATAAAAAATAAACTTTCACCATAAATTGAAAGATGCGTTGAAATTTTAATTTCTGCTGTAATTACTTCTTGGTTTTTTTCATCTTGCACATATTTAATTTGATTTTTTTTAAAAAAAATTTTTTCACAAACGGTATTTTTTTGGTTAACTTCAAAAATATTTACTAAAATTTTCGTTATTTGCGGTGGGAAATCATAATCTGACCTTAAAAGTCGCGCTCTGATTGGATAAAAACCTTGGCTAGCCTCATGAAAGCCTTTTAATTTTAAATTTATAATTCCTGAAAATAAAAAATTATATGTTTTGTCCTTAAATTTGGCTTTGTGCCAACCTTTTTGGCCGTTTTCGGTTCCCCAGTATTCCCAAATTATTTGGGCCATAGGTACAAATTCATCATTATTTTGATTATTTATTGAATTTCGTTTCATTCCAGGAATATTAAATATTTTAAAATAAATATTAATTTTTTTATTTTTCGGCAACGGGGAACCGAAATTAATAATAAATTCTCTATTTTTAGACTTTGACCTAAAATTTTGGCCAAATAAAAAAAATATTCTTATACCATCAAATTTATAATATTCAATTTTTAAAGTTTCTTCTGGGTTGTTAAATTCTACATTTAAGATATGTGCAGAAGTTAAATATTCTGATTTTTCATTTTCAAAAACAAGATTTCCAGCAAGCCACTTGGTGTTTTTCGGAATTCTAGTTTCTTTTTCTGCTTCAGAAATCTCAATTAAAGTATGGGAACCGCGATTTTTTTTGGATTGTATGCCTATAAGTTTTAAAAATTTAATTATCGTAATTGGGGAAATTTTGTTTAAATACTCATGCTGAACAAATTTGAGCCAAGAAAAAAGTTCAATAAGGGTAATTCCAGGGTCCGATTCGCCGGAATATGTCCATTCGGAATTAAGCTGAGCTATTTTTTCTTTTGATTCATCGATAATTTCTTTTAAACTTTGGTCGTGCAAATTTTCAAGTTTAAACATATTAGACCTCCTCGGAAATTGATTTTTAGTATTTAAATATGGTTCAATAATATCATTGGTGATGAAAATTGACGCGATATAAAAAACTATTTAGATTAGGCAATGAAAATTAACACGATATAAAAAAACTATGCTGAAGAAAAAGCCGAAAATCGGCGTATTTCAAAAGAACGAATCGTAATTGAAAGTATAAATGCAAAAATCAAAGTTTTTAAAATAATAGCAAACAAGTACCGCAATAGACGTACTCGGTTTGGGCTAAGAATGTCTTTGCTGTGTGATTAATTAATTTCCGAGGAGGTCTATTCATTATTATAATAATTTGACATGATTATAAATGAACTATTTTCAAACCATTTCTTCTGAATAGCTTCCTGGCCTGTTCCAGAGCCGTATCCTATGATGGCGCCAGCTAGCGTTGACATAGCAACATTGGCTGCTTTTTTGCCAAAACTTTTTTTATCTTTATAATTATAAAAAATGCTAAGTCCAAGACCAACTAATGCTCCGGTTATTGCGTTACTGTTATTTGTCCTACTAGTTAGATGATGAGCTACATCTAAAAAATCTCCACCGCCTGTTACGTTTTTCAGCTCGTTGTCATCGATATCTTTTAATTTATCAACTATTTTAGAGCATAAAGTTTTCAAATTTTTTAAATTTTCATCTGTAATTTCTAC
>JAIRZH010000102.1 GCA_031267335.1 Oscillospiraceae bacterium
GAATTTAAAAAATTGGTTACGTTTAAATTCTAAAAATTACTTAACAATCCAAGTTGCTATCAAGGCTTATTTTAAATCGGAATAGCTATACAATAACTATATTTAAAATTTTAGGCAAAAATAAATATAAATGATTTATTTTTTAAAAATGTGTAAAATTAAGGTATATTTTGGTTAAAAGATCAATTATTTCACTTACTGTTTTAATGCTAAGTTTCGCAGGAATTATTATAAGACTTCACAGAATTATTATCGGTGATATTATTCGCATAAAAGCAGAAAAACAAAATTTTTATACTTTGAAAATTGCACGTACTAGAGGAAAAATTTATGATTGTAGAAACGTTCCGTTGTTAGGCAAAAAAACAAAAATTCTAGCAGCTGTAATTCCAAATACAAAAACTTTAGACGCTTTGTTAAAAATTATTCCTGATTCTTTAATCGAAGATGTTAAAAATAAATTTAAATCTTCTTTGCCTTTTTTAATAGAAATAAATAAAAAAATTAACTGTGAAGGAATTGATTGTTTCGAAATACCCATAAGATATAATAAAACTACACTCGCACCACATATTTTAGGACATATTTCAAAAGACTACAAAGGAGTTTGCGGTATTGAACGCGCGTTTAATAAGTATTTAAGTGGAGAAACAGACATAGAAATTAAATATGAAATTGATGCTACGGGCAAATTAATTCGAAACGATTCATATTTAAAAAATAACATAAACCAAAGTGGCGTTGTACTTCATATCGATAAACGTATTCAAGTTTTGGCAGAACAAATAGCTAATAAATATATTTTAAAAGGCGCTGTGATTATTACCGAAGTACCGAATTGTGAAATTCGTGCATGTGCAAGTTTGCCTGGATTTTTGCCAGATGGAGTACAATATTGTCTTAAAGATAAAAATTCGCCGTTAATTAATCGTGCATTTTGCCAATATAATTTGGGGTCAATTTTTAAACTAGTTACTGCTGCGGCTGCGTTGGAATCAAACTTTGACGAAAACCAAATATATAATTGTCAAGGTGTTCATACTTTGGAAAACGATATTGAAATTCGATGCTTTCATGGTATTCCGCATGGAGAAATTAAAATCGATAGTGCCATTGCGCTTTCTTGTAATGGTTTTTTTGCAAAAATATCAAAAGAAATAAATCCTGATTTTTTTATAGAATTTTCTAAAAATTTAGGATTCGGAAAAGCAATACAATTTGCAAAACATATGACTTCGTCAGAAGGCAATTTGCCAACTAAAGAAGACCTACTTGATGAAAAAAAAATAACAATGTTTTCTTTTGGTCAAGGCTGCCTAATGGCTACCCCAGTCCAAATTTCAAGTCTTATAAATGCAATATGCTGTGGTGGGATTTATTCTAAACCAAAATTAGTTAAAAGTCTTATAAACGATAATATGGAATTAACCGATCTAGAACAAAGTTTGCCTAAACGTGTTTTTAAACCAAATACAGCAATTAAATTAAAAAATTATATGAAAAAAGCGATATTAGAAGGCACAGCTAAACGTGGTAAGCCTGAAACAGTTACTGCGTCGGCAAAAACTTCAACAGCGGAAACCGGAATTCTTGGCGATAATGGTCGAATTAATCAATCTTGGTTTGCAGGTTTTTTTCCTTTTGAAAATCCAAAATATTGTATTGTTGTACTTTCGGAAAATGATGACGGAGGTGCTAGAAATTGTGGACCTGTTTTTAAAGAATTAGCAGATAAAATAAATTCAATGGCACTATAATTTACTATCTGTTAGAAAATTCAAAAATTAAAAATTTAAAGCCTGCCTAATGTTTCTTAAGCAGTGCAGTTTATTAGCAAGCAATGCGAAATTTTTAACTAGGTCCTGTTCCTGCTATTTGAAATAACAAAATTTCGAGTAATTTTTGGTTTGGATAAGGAAAATTTTTTCACAATACTAACGTATTGTAAAAAATTTAACGTAGTACAAATCAAAAAGTACCAAAATATAATCGTTAAATGGTAGCGGGGTAAAAACGGGCCCTGACATAGTTTAATTAGAGATATCATACAAGACCTTGAGAAAAGTCTATTGAGTTTAAAGAAAATATTTGGCTTAATAGTTATCATTATATATATTAGTAGTATATTAAAATATATTTTTAGTAATGAGGTTCGCTTGTTATCAGAACTCAAAAAAGCTGAAAAACGTCTTGAAGAAATTAATGATCAAGTATGTAAGATAAATCCCAAAAAAGATTATATTTTGCATAAATCTTTAATGAAAGAATTTAAAAAAATATCCCCGATTGTAAATAAATATAAAAAAATTAAGAAAATTGAACTAAACATTAAATCTTTTGAAGAATTACTTTCAGAAGCCGGTTCTGATTTAGAAACTAAAAAAATGATAGAAGAAGAAATCAATAGTTCAAAATTGGAAATTAAAAAAATCTTGGAAGAATTAAAATCATTAATTTTATCTGTAGATCAAAATGATAATAAAAATGTTATTATAGAAATTCGTGGTGGAGCCGGAGGTAATGAAGCTGCATTATTTGCTGAACGATTGCTCCGTATGTATAGTATGTATTCTCAAAAATATAATTGGAAAATTGAAATTCTTAATTCTAATGAAATCGAACTTGGCGGGTTCAAAGAAATTAGTTTTATTGTTATCGGTGAAAACGCTTATTCAAAATTTAAATTCGAAAGCGGCGTGCATCGTGTTCAAAGAGTTCCGGAAACAGAATCACAAGGCAGAGTTCATACTTCGACTGTCACTGTAGCGGTATTACCAGAAGCTAAAAGTACCGAAATCGAAATTAACCCTAAAGATTTACAAATAGATACGTTTAGAGCAAGCGGAGCCGGTGGCCAGCATATTAATAAAACTGAATCAGCAATTCGAATAACTTATTTGCCAACTGGATTAGTTGTAGAATGCCAAGATGAAAGAAGTCAACATAAAAATAAAGATAAAGCTATGAAGGTTTTGAGATCGCGTTTAATGCAATCACAAATAGAAGAACAAAATGCTAAAACTTCAGAGCAGCGCCGTATTCAAGTAGGCACTGGCGATAGATCTGAACGGATAAGAACTTATAATTTTTCGCAAAACAGAGTAACAGATCATAGAATTGGTTTAACTATTTATAAATTAGAAGAAATTATGAATGGGAATCTCGATGAAATTATTGATGCTTTAACAATATTTGAAAAAACAAAATTACTAGCCAATGCTAATTTAAATTGCCCGTCTGATATTTAAAAAGAGGAATTTAATCGTGATTTACAGTTTGTATGGAATCGTAAAATTTTGCGGCAAAGATTTTTTTGTTATCGATTGTTCTGGTGTTGGGTATAAATTAATTTGTAGCAAAAAAAGCCTTGAAGTTATTGAATTAGGGCAAAAAATCGAAGTTTTTACATATCTAATTTTACGTGAAAATTCAATTAATTTGTTTGGATTTTTAGATTATGAAAATCTTGAGTTTTTTAAGCTGCTTATAACAGTTAGCGGCATAGGGCCAAGGTGTGCTCTTGGTTTGCTTTCTAAATTTTCGCCACAAAAAATTTCTTATTTTGTTAATACAGGAAACTCGCAAGAATTAACTTGCGCGCCAGGTGTCGGACCAAAAACCGCCAAAAGAATTGTTCTTGAATTAAAAGATAAAATTAATTCGGAATTTATTGATTCCAAAACTGGGAAAAATATGATTGAAGCTTCGGGCGCGCTTACAAGTCTTGGTTATTCGCAAGCCGAAATTAGTAAAGTTTTAGAACAATTAGATATCTCACTTTCAACAGAATTAATTATAAAACAAGCGTTAAAATTATTTTCATTGCGAAATAAAAAAAAATAACAAATAGATTTTCTATAATATTTTTATATCTTAGAGTCTGTCTAATATTTCTAAGCAATACAGATTTAACGAAAAAATTTTTAAAATTCAAAGCACGAGAAAGACAAATACTGACGTATTTAACTGACGAGCATACAGAATTTTAAAAATTTTAGTTAAATATGTGTTGCTAAAGAGATATTAGACAGGCATTAAAATCTGGTGGTTAAGTTAGAAGCTTCTAAATTAAAGTTTGTTTAATAAATTCAAAGTTTTTCTTTAATCGTTCATCGTTTGGTTTAAATTTTAAAGCATTTTCAGCATGTATAAGAGATTTCTTAAAATTACCAAGTTTGTAATTCGCGATGGCAGCTAAATCATCCAGTGTATGATCCCAAGAATATCCCATATCTATATAAAAAGATTTTTTATTAATTTTTAATGCCCGCTCGGTCATAAAACAAACAGTTAACCAATCGTTAAAAAAATACGCAGTTTCAGCAAATTCAGTATACGGGTCACGCCACTCAAGGATTTCTGCTATAGCTCGATAATGCCAAGAATAAGCTTGATGGTTATGTTTTAAATGGCGGTAACAAATTGCGATCCAACGCATAGACGCACAACGTTCTTCTTTCCATTGTGCACTAGGCAATTCAAGATGACGTTTTAGAGTATCGATAGAATCTTGCCATTTACCAGCATACATATATTCTCTGCCTAAATAATAGGCCATTCGGTCACTTAATGGATATTCTTTTACGCCTAGTTCTAAAAGTTTTAAATAAGATGATCTAGATTTTGTTATATCTGGATAATGCTCTATTATCATTCCATTTATAAATACTTTTTTTTCTTGTTTGTGTATTTCGTTTGGTATAAATTCCAAACATTCATGTATCGGCCAAACCCATTTATATGATTTTTTTAAATGAACTTTAAAACATATTAATTGAGTATGTGGGGTGCCGTCTTCGTTGAAATTGAAATTAAAAAGATAATTCCCCGAAGTCGTTTCAGGAGTCCAAGCTTTTTCTATACACTCGCGCCAACCAGGCTTTAAAATTTCGTCTATGTCAGTACACATTACAATGTCCATATCATCAGGAACATGTGAAAGTGAAATATTCCTCGCTAGGTCGAATCTCCAAGGATTTATTTTCTCTTCAAAAACTTTAATTCCTCTAGATCTTAATTTTTCTACAGTTTTGTCTGTAGAACCAGTATCTGTCACTACTATTTCGTCTGCTTCGCTCATAGAATCGGCCCAACGATTTACAAATTTTTCTTCATTTTTACTAATTGCATAAATGCAAATTTTATATTTTTTCAAGTTAATCACAATCCTAGTTTTTATTTTCATTATATTAAAATTAGGATTATGTTGTTCTGATTTTGAGTATGAGCGTATATTAGGGCCTGTTCCCACTATTTGAAATGACAAAATTTCGAGTAATTTTTGGTTTGGATAAGGAAAATTTTTTTACAATACTAACGTATTGTAAAAAAATTTAACGTAGTACAAATCAAA
>JAIRZH010000105.1 GCA_031267335.1 Oscillospiraceae bacterium
CTTGAAAAGACACCGCAGTCATCGCCCAATCGTACATTTTAACCGCGACTGATTTTCCGTTAATTTGACCCGCGACGATATTTATTCGCTTGAATTTTCGTCCGGGCTTAGGAAGAAAAACTCTTTCTCCAATTTTCGAACGGCCGTAATGTCTTGTCATGAACCTATCGACGCCACACTCGTCAATATAGACAATATCTGTGTTTTGTGGCATTAGTTTAGACATTTTTTCATCAAATTCTTGGCGTTTTATTTTATCCCTTTCGATGTAAAAGGTCTCTTTTTTTTAAGGTGATTCCAATCCGTTCCAAAGCGTCAAACGCGCCGGATGTAGAACCACCAAATTTTTCCGCTATTTCTGAAAGCATTGCGTCGGGATGTTCTTTAATGTAAGCCTCAAGTTCTTCGGCGGGGAATTTTGTCGCGGTTCTTCTTTTTAATCGCTTTTCTAAACTTCCTGTTTCATTTAAGAGTTTTTTCCACGCTTTTATCGTGCTTATACTTATACCCAATTCCTTATGCGCTTCCTCATAAGTATGTCCCGTCGCGAAGTATTTTAAGACTATTTATCGCGTGTCTTTAGAATATGCCATTGCTTAATTATATTACAGATCGTTTTAAATCGGAATAGCTATAGTAAGAACAGGCCCAAAATTAAGGTAGCCACTCACCCTGAATTTTAATAATTTGTTTGCTAGAAAGGCAGCCACTCATCCTGATTTTTAATTAAACTTTGTTTTCGCTCTTCTTTAAAAAGCCCACCTTTAACCTTGAAATTATGAAACTTTTTGAAATGGCCAAATATTTCAGACCAAGTTTTTAATGTCATATGTCCGACTTCTCTTTGCGTGAAACACAAAAGTGTTACACCGACAAAATATACCCACGAGAAATCTATTTTTTCTGACTCCTCGCGGGTTTGGCGTTTTTTGATCTAACGTCCGAAATGTTCGATGAAATTACTTTACCTATGGATTTAATTGCTTCCGGAACACCGGCTTCACTTAAAAGTCTGCCAATTTGTTTTGCAGGCTTTAAACTACAAGCCTGTTTAATATTTCTAAAAATTATCTAAATATTTACATTTTAGTTTTTATAAGTGTTTTTAAATTTAACTTTATATCGAAATTAAGATATAAAAAAATAAAATTCTTATGTTATACTTTTTTTAAGACTTTCTGGAATATTTCAGTTTTTTGTTCAAATCTCTTTGAAATATTCCGTAGTATATGCATAACGCCGGCGTTTACTTCCCTTAATTTGCGAAAAACGTTTGAAAATTTCCTAAAATTGTATCTTTTTCTTATAGTATTCTGTGAAATTTTCTAATTTTTTGCTTTTAAATTGACTTTAAACAATTACAAATTAAAATGACATAAAATATTGTTAAATAATTTTTAGGAGGTATTTTTAGATGACAGAAAAAAATTTAAAGGAACTTAAAAAGAAACTTTTTATCGATCGCAAAAAATACGTAAGAGTACCAGTTGGGTCGGAAACGAGATATGAAGATCTAATAAAAGAATATATAAAATTTATTGGCGAAGCGAAAACCGAACGTGAAACTATTGAAAAAATTTTAAAAACAATTACAAATAATGGTTTTGAAGAATTCCAAAAAGATAAGAAATATTCTTCTGGAAGTAAACTTTATTTTGTAAATGGCAATAAAAGCATGATAGTAGTTTTAGTTGGGGACGATTTTGAGAATTTTAATTTAAGAATCATTGCTTCACATGTTGATTCTCCGCACCTTGATTTAAAGCTTAATCCGGTAGACGAAAAATCTGGATTTGGGTATCTTAAAACACACTATTATGGCGGGATAAAAAAATATCAATGGTTAACTATTCCATTAGCATTACACGGTGTGGTATGCCGTAAAGATGGAACTGAAATTAAAATTAATATCGGCGAAAAATCTGAAGATATTTGTTTTTGCATTTCAGATTTATTACCACATTTAGCTCGTGAACAAATGAATAAAACAGTTACTAAATTTATCGATGGCGAAAGCTTAACTGTGTTATCTAGTGGTGCTCAATCGAATTCAGAAGAATATCAAATGGATGCCAAATTTAACATTCTTTCGGCAATTTATGATAAATTCGGAATTACCGAACACGATTTACAGTGTGCGGAACTCCAATTTGTTCCGAATTTCAAACCCCAAATCGTTGGATTTGATAAGTTTGGTATTGGCGGATACGGGCAAGACGACCGTGTTTGCGCTTTTGCTTCGTTAAAAGCTCTTTCTTTAGCAAAAGAAATAAACCACACACGCGTACTTTATTTTGCAGATAAAGAAGAAACTGGAAGCGATGGTACTACAGGGGCAAGGTCTTCGTTTTTTCGAGATTCTATGGCTAAATTTTTAAATCAATTTAAAGCCACTTGCGATGAAGTATTCCCAAAATCAATTTGTTTGTCTGGCGATGTAGATGCTGCGTTCGACCCAATGTATCCAGAATTTTACGATAAACTTAATAGTGCTCATTTGGGTCAAGGCGTAGCAATAACAAAATACACCGGTTACGGTGGTAAATTCGGCGGTTCCGATGCATCGGCTGAACTTGTAAGTTTGATCACGAAAAAGTTTTCAAATTCGAATATTATATATCAAGTTACAGGTGGGCTTGGCAAAGTCGATACAGGTGGCGGAGGAACAGTAGCAAAGTACCTTGCAAATTTAAATATTCCAACGATTGATGTTGGTGTTCCGGTGTTATCTATGCATTCACCTTTTGAGATAACTTCTGGGCTGGATTTATTCGAACTCGTAAGAGCATATACGTGTTTTTATACAAATATTTAGCAGATTTCTTACAAAATTTTTAAAGCTTGTTCTCTTTAAACCATATTTTAATATAGCTGTGATGTTTTAAAAAAATTTATAAATAAATTAAAACAAAAACATGTACAGTTTAGATTACAAAAAATACGTGTGGTGTGGTTGTGAACTTTTTTTAAACATCATAGCTATATTTTTTGTAAATTTTTTTTAAATATTGATAGAAATTTTATAAATTAAATGTTATACTAAAAATTCAAAAATTTTAAAAATTTAAGGAGTGTTTGTGAAAAAATAATTTCAGTTGTTTCTATTTTAGTGTTTTTATTTAGCTTTAATTTAAATGTTTTCGCTCTTCCGCCCGGTGACCCTCCGCCCGAAAACCATTTAATAGGGTTTACACTTCCAATGTTATATCAAGATTTTGTTCTAAAGGCGGTTAAAGGTAAGCCACATTGTTTTCCGATAGAAGGACATTTTATGCTTAATGGTTTTCCATCGCAGAGAACAATTAATCTCAAAACTTGTAATAATATATTCCAAAACTCTAAATTCTCCAGTGGTCATAATCTTCAATTAATAAAATTCCATAGTCTTCCTTCCTTGTTGCAAACAAGCCCAGGAAGAAATGATGAAATTTTAAGGAACATCCTCGGACTTTATATCGAAAGCCGAAGGGAAATGAGAGAGAATTTTGAAAAATATAAAAGCGAAACTAATTAAGATCAAGTGCGCTAAAAAAGTTTTTGCAGGTTTGGCGCACAATCTTGTACACAAGCGTAAAACTGATTCAGAATTTGAGCAAAAAATTAAAAATTTAGCGTTATTCTTAGACGCATCTGCTGATGAGACTTTTTTAGGTTATTTACTCGTAAGTATTTCCTATGATCCGCTAAACGAATTTTTTGATTCAAATACTTTGAACGAAGCATCAACAGAAGTATCAACAAATATAATTAATAGTGCTTTGCCGTACAACACGACAGGCGAAATTTTGTTTGATTTAGGCCTAGTCGGATTTGGATTTGGAGCTATGGTTTTATCGGGTGGCATGGCCTTAATACCAGCAGCAGTAGTAGGAGCGTTAGGAGGAGGAGCGATAGGAAATGGGGTCACATCACTGGTTTTCGATTCATCCAACAGAAAAACAAAATTAGTAGAAAAAATGCTTGTTGTGCAAAGGATTCAAAACATTGCTGAACTTTTTAAAAATATGTATAATTCTTTTTTTCAACCCGAAAAAATTTCTCAAAGTAATATTTTAATAGTAGCACGAGACTTTAGAGAATTTGTGGTGACTTCTAAAAAAGAATTTAATGAGCTCAAGAATTTAAAGAATTTTGGAGCATATTGCTGTTTCGAGCGTTTTAAAGATTTAAAAGGTGCCACGGAGGCCAGTGAATGTATTTCTCAAAATGGGTTTACATTTAATTACGCTACTCAGTTTTTTCATGCCGTTACGCCACTCCATATTGATGGTAAGAAAATAGATTACGTTTCAATATTGAATTGCTTATATGGTAATGAAAATGTTCCGTTTTTAATGCGTGGAGATGAATTAGCAGTTCTTATTAGAAGAGTTGTGGACCACGCAAGAGATTTAGGATTTTCAGAAAATTATATTGAAAATGGCTTAATCAAAGTTCTTTTTGAAAATTTTCCTAAAAAAGATGTAGAGGAAATTTGGAAAGAAATTAAAATTCCGTTTCAAAAGCGTACAGATCTGCTAACAATTACTTTTTCGAACATGGCAATATTGGGATTACCGGAATATTGTATCAGAAAATTTTTCTTAAAATATCCGAAAGAAAATATAAATCAACTTTTTGGGGAACTTCGCAGTATTAAGACTAAGTTACAATTTCACGAAATTTTGCCGCCGGAATACGCAAAATTTAATGATATTTTACTACCGGCAACTATTGTGAAGGACATGATACAATCGGGATTTACGGACGGAGAAGTTAAAGCTTTATTTTTTTTCATGTTTCCGGGAGAAAATGCGAAAAAACGTTTAAGAGAATTCAGGGGTATTCAAGAAATTCCGTTTTACTCGAGTATAAATTCAATAGCAAAAGATGAAGTTACCGAACGTTTTTCTGAAGAAGATACACAAGAGGAAATTGAAATTAATATTCCGATTCATGAGCGTAAAAGCCTATCAACAGTTACTTTTTTGAACATGGCAATATTGAGATTACCGGAATATCATGTCAGAATTTTTTTCTTAAAGAGATATCCAAAAATAGATATAAATAAACTTTATAAGGAATTTTGGGATATTGACGTTTCGTTGTCACTACCTCCTCGCGAAATCCCGTCGTCTGAATATGAAAATTTTAGTAGTATTTCACTACATGCGCGCAATGATAAAGCGGCAATTATTTTTCATTACATGATACAATCGGGTTTTTTGGACGAAGAAATCAAACTTTTATTTTCTCGTATGTTTCCGAATGAAAATGTGGATAAACTTTTAACAGAATTAAGGAGTTGAAGTATATTTTGAAAAGGAAAATATTTACACACTTGACTCAAAAGGTGGGTTTTTACTCACAATTATGAGCAGCCTAGCTCAAAGTGAGAACTTAATTTGGGGCAAACGCAAGAAAATTGGCCATATCCTGAAATTATATAAAGCATTAGGGCCTGTTCCTGCTACTGTTTAACGACCATATTTCGGTACTTTTTTTGTTTTATACTACGTTAAGAACCTGTCCTAAATAAGCGCAAAACATAACTTTCTGACAATTTTTTGGCATTTTTTACTTATTTTCCTTGTTTGGCGTTAGCTAAGCGGCGCCAAATGTATAAAAAAATGTTAAAAAATGCCTGATTTTACGTTTGCCACATTTAGGTAAGCTTAAGTTCTTTTTAAAGCCTTACTCTTTGTACCCATTTCTTTAGAAAAGAAACGGGTACTCCCAAAGAAACAGCGGCTTACGGTGGCTCGTTGCACTTCGCCAAGGC
>JAIRZH010000110.1 GCA_031267335.1 Oscillospiraceae bacterium
AAACCTGCTATAGAATTTGACATATTTAAAAATTCACTATATTGGAGTAAAAAACTCGGAATGTTATCATAAGCTACTTCAGGGAATGAATCATTAAATTGTCTTAAAATTGCATAGTATTTCTCTAATAATCTAGTAATACTAAAATCATTAAAACTATTTCCAAAATCTTTTTGAAAAACCGGTAGACAATCTAAAATTTTAAAATATTCATTTAAATAATTTGGGATTTCGCTACGAACAATTGTTTGTTGAGGATAAGAATTTTGAATTTGTAACAAACTTTTTGAAATTTCATAATCACTTTCTAAATTTATTGCCAATTGTTCCCCGAAAACACCACACGATTTTATTTCTTTCAATCTTAAAATAATATTCTCTTCTTCTGTTTCGAATTTGGAAAAATTTTGTGGATCTTTTAAATATTGTGACATTATTAAAAAGTCTTCGAACATTTTTAATTGTTTAGTTGATCTGAGCAATAATAATGCTTCAAATCCAGCAAAATAATTTTCACCCATAACAAAATTTTCTCTTCCAATTATCTCTTCTTGTTCTTTGATTAAATTTTCGATTTCTGATAATGGTTTTTGCGAAAATTCTCCAAACTTTTTTATTACTTCATTATTATCAATATCATTGAGAATATTTCCAGACAAAAATGGTCCGTTAATCGAACTTTGAGAAAGAATTTCATTAATTAAATAATTTACTTGAGAATATTTTAATCCAAAATTTGATTCATAATAATAAGAAATATCGATAATTTTTTGAAACATTTCTGAAATTCTTTCAAAACTCTCTGCATCTGGAGAGTCTATTGAATTTTTAAAAGAATCAATTTCTGCTCTAATATAATTATAAAAAGAATTTAAATCTGGTCTTGGTGAATCAAATTTTTGTAAGACTGAACAAAATAAATCCGCAATTCTTTTAATTTCATTTTGATTTTTGGAATCATGTTCTTTTAATTCCTGAAGTTCATCTTTTAACTTTAATATTTCTCCAAAAGTTTCTTGCGAACTTTTTTGTTTCATAATTTGCAATTCTATTTGTTGATCTTTTGTAAATATTTCCGCTTCAAGATTTTCGATCTTTGTATTCAAGCTCGTTATTTGTTGGTCTTTGAGACTAACTGCGTTTTGATTCTGGCTTTGCAATTCCGAATTCGTTTTCTTTAATGTATTTATTTCTTGTGTTAGATTTTTATTTTGGTTTTTCAATTCCTGAATTTCTTCTTCTTTTTCCTGATTTTGTTTAGAATTTTCTTGAATCTTGAGGTTTAATTCCGATTCTTTACTTTCCAATTGAGATTTCAAATTTTTAATTTCTTCATCATTTTTAATTTTAAATTGATTTTTCGCTTCCGTTAAATCCAATATTTTTTGTTTTAAATTACTATTTTCATTTTGAGATTCTTCTAGATTTTTCTCCAAATTGCTGTTTTTTTCATTTAATTCATTAACCTGGTTTTCCAATTTTTCAATTTGTCCATTTTGTTTGTCGGAATTACTTTTAAGTTCTAAAATCTGGTTTCCTGATTGCGAATTCATTGTTTTTAAATTATTTATTTCTTCGGTATTTTTTTTTATTGATTCTTCGGCTTCTGAAATTAATTTTTCTTTTTGAACAATCAAACCCTTCGAAATTAAATTTTCATCATTGAATTTTTCGGTTAATTCATTAACCTGGTTTTGTAATTTCTCGTTATCAGTGTTAATTTGAGTATTTAAATTTTCAAGATTTTTTAAATTATTTTTCAAATCGCTAATTTCTTGTTTTTTAGTAGTATCCAAATTATTAAACGCATTTTCAAGTTGTTTGTTTTGTTCGGTTAGTTGTTCAATCTGGTTTTGCAATTTATCATTTTCGGAGTTCATCCGAGTACTCAAATTAGTAAAATTTTCTGCTTGAAATTTTAAATTATTAATGTTTTCGTTCATTTCATTTACTGAATTTTCATGTTGTTTATTTAAATCTTTAATTTTATTTAAAAGTTCATCATTACAATTCTGAAGTTCTGAATTTTGTTTGTTTAATCTATCAATTTCTTTTTTAAATTGAATTTCCGATTCGTTTGTTTTTTCTTCTAATTCTTTATATTTTGATTTTTCACTTTCTAAACTATTAGTTATATCTTTATTTTCACTAATCAAAGTTTCGTTTTGTGATTTTAAATTTCGAACTTTATTTTCAAGATTTTCTTTTGTTTTTGATAACTCATCGCTTTTAGATTCTATTAATTTATTAATTTGTTTTCTCAAATCTTCACTTTCTTTTGCTAATTTTTCTTCACGTTCCGATGCATCTTCTTTTTTTCTCAAACTTTCGTTTTGAAATTTTAAATTTGAGTTTTCCTCTTCTAACTGGGCTAGCAATTCTTCTTTTGTTTCATTTTCTTGTCCTAATCTTGATTCGTTTGCACTACGATTTATAACTTCAAGTTTTAATTTTTGAAGTTCTTCGTCAGCTTTTTGTAATTGTTGTTCTTGTCCATTTTTTTTATTTTCCAGAATTGCAATTTGTTTTTCAAAATTTTCAGAATCATTTTGATTTTGTTTTTTAATGTTTTCCACTTGTTGAACTAAAGAATTTTTTTCATTTTCTAATTCTAGATTTTTTTGTTCTAAATTTTTAATTTCACCTTGAATTTGTTTTAGCTTTTTAGAATTATTTTTTAATTCACTTTCAATTTCTGTTTTATTTTCTAATTTTTTCGAAAAATCTTTTATTTTATCGTTACTTTCTTCTAAAGCTGATTTTTGATTTTCTAGTTCTGTGGAAATCTTTTCTAATTCATTTTCTTTTTTATTTAATCCAGCTTTTAAATTTTGATTTTTAATTTTTAACTTTGAATTTTTTTCCTGGACTTGTTCTAAGCTTTTTCCTTGGTCTTGTTTTGAATTTTCTAATTCCATTTTCAGTTGTGTAATTAAATTTTCTTGTTTTTCTGATTTTTTTTTCTCGTTTGTTAGATTATTTGTTAGTTCTTCAATTCGGTTGTTAGACTTTTGTTGTTGTTCCGTATTTTTGTTGTTTTTTTCTAAAATTTCTTGTCTTAGTAACGTAAGTTCATTTTCTAATCTGCCGTTATTTGCTTGACCACTATTCAAAATTAAAATTTTTTCCTCGAGTTCTTTAATTTTATTTTCTAATTCAATTTTAGGATTAAATTGATTCTGCGAATTTAAATTTTCTTTTTGTGATTGTTCAAAAAAATCAGTTATTTCCGAGATTTCATTTATTGAATCTGGATTTTCTTCCTTAATTTTTTTTGAAATATCTAGAATTTTACCAACCGATGATTTATCTTGAATTCTTATAATAGAAATTATTTCTTTAATTGAATTTACTAAAGGTTCTGACGTTTTTCTTTTAGGTTTTATAAAACGCGATGACGCTAAGCCTCCACAAAAACTCAACAAACAACTAGCAATAGAACCTACACTACCTGGATTATTCATAAAATTAATTAAACTTTTTTTATCACTTTTTCTTGGAATATCTGATTTTTTTTGATTACTTTTACTTTTATCATTAATATTTTGCGCTATCACTGGAATTAAACTACAAGTTACCAGCATTTGAAAAGCCAAAAATACTGAAAAGATTTTAAATAAATTTTTTTTTATTTTTTCTTTGTTTATAGACGGAAAAAACCCTAAACAAAATTTTTTTATTTTATTTTTGTTTATATTAAAATTTTCTATATCAAAATTTTCTATTCTCTTATTAATAATTGGAAGCCTCCTTAAAGTTCTCTCTCTCTCTCTCTCTGCGGCGAGACCTTCTAAACAGTTCTTGTTCATTGAAATATCTCCTAAATATATCTCTTAAAAAAATAAAACTCTATAATGATCATTTTATGATTAAATCGATTTTAAAGTCAACAATAATTTATAAATTATATGTTTAAATATTTTTTGTGTATTTTTGTAAAATTAAGCACAGAAATTTCACGGAATATTACACAATAATTAAAAAATGCTATAATCACTCCAAGGCGATAAAATTATATTCAAAAAAATGACTGAAAAATTCGCAATAATTGAGGATTCCCGATGCCGATGTGATGCAAAGCATAAACTATGTGTGGTGTTTTATTTGGATTAGACAATTTAAATAGAATTGCATAGCTATGCTGTTTGAAAAAAAGTTTATAAATAAATTAAAAATAAAAGCATGTACAGTTTAGATCAAAAATGCGTGATATAGCCTATAACTTTTCAAACAGCAAGAGTTATACATATGGTAGTTTAGAAGCTAAACCTGAATCTTTTCTTGAGATTGTGCGCGAGCATTGGAGAGTTGAAAGTATGCATCGGCTCTAAGGGCCTGTCTAATATCTCTTTAGCAACACATATTTAACTAAAATTTTTAGAATTCTGTATTGCTTAGAAATATTAGGGCCTGTTCCCACTATTTGAAATAACAAAATTTCGAGTAATTTTTGGTTTGAATAAGGAAAATTTTTTCACAATATTAACGTATTGTAAAAAAATTTAACGTAGTACAAATCAAAAAGTACCGAAATATAGTCGTTAAACAGTAGTGGGAACAGGCCCTAGAAACAAGCTTTAACAATTACTTTATTTAGCAAGGATTATTTAATGATAAAATTTTAAAAATTTGCTATATTTTGCAAGAAATATTTTTTAAATATTTGAATTTTTATTTGTAATTTAGGACAAGATAGTTTTAATAAATAGATTAATTAAAGTCTGTTTATTTTAGATTTCTTTATTAAACTGAACGAAATGTTCCGGCAGAGTTTCAAAAGAAGTCATTTTTTAGAATTTGTCTTAGATCAGGCTATGATATAAATTTTTAGGTAATTTTTAAAGATTTTTTTGTGGATTTAACACTGTTTTTAAATAAAAAAATAAATTTAGGATAAAACTAAATTTTTTTTAAAAAAAAATATGTTTTTAAGTTTTTAGAAAATTAATTTTTAAAGGAGAAAATTAAATTATGTCCAAAAGTTTACAAGATTTGCTAAACAATAAAAAATTTGTCACTAAACTCCTTAAGCAGAACACAGAAGAAGATGTTCGTAAATTGTTTTTTTCTGAAGGAATAAAGATTACAGATGAAAATTTAAAAAATTTAAAAAATTTATGTGTCGAAATGATTGATCAAGTTAAAAATATGAATGATAATGAACTTAAAAACGTAGCTGGCGGAATTGATCTTAACGATTTAAAAGATATGTCCAAAAATCCTGTTTTAATGACCACAATAGCAATTGCAGGAATAGGATTAACAAAAGGACTTAGTAATATAAAGAAAGAAGATAGTTTAGTGAAGAAAGTATTGATGCCAATTGCTTCGACTTTCACCGGCGCAATTATGGGAATGGGCTTAGGAAATTTAGGTGTATATTATAATGAAAAATTGAGAAATTGGGCAAAAAATGAAATTGAAGAACTTAAAGCAAAAATTTAAAAAAGACAGAATGTAAAAGTAATGACTTATTTTTATTAAGTATCAAGTGAAGAAAATAAACAAAAATGCTAAAATTGCTAAAAAGTTGTGCTTAGGCTTATTAAAAACAGGTCCAAATTATTCTTGGCATATATTTCGCATAAAAAGTTTTTTAATTGAAAGTTCCGGAGTAGAACGTTTAGTTATTATTTTATAAATTTCATGGCATATTGGCATATTTAATTTATGTTTTTGACAAATATTCTTTATCGCATACGATGTGCCAACGCCTTCGGCAATAAAATTTGTAATTTCACCAGTTATTAAAGATTCACCGAATTTTCGATTATTACTTTCTTTTGAAAACAAAGTAGCTTGATAATCGCCAAGATGGCACAAACCGCAAGCAGATTCTTTTTTACCACCCATTTTTTCGATTAAAATTGAAATTTCTTTCAATCCACGCGCCATAAGCGGGCCTTTTAAAGCATCTAAATCGAGGGCATCCAAGATTCCTGCTGCTATTCCGAAAACGTTTTTAGATGCTGCGCCGATTTCGTTTCCTATTAAATCATTGCCAAAATAGCATCTTATTAATTCACTGGAAAAAATTTCGGCTAGTTCGAATTTTAAATCATTATTTAAAGAATCAACTACCATACAAGTTGGTATTCCATTAACAATACTTTTAACGTGTCCAGGGCCAACCCAAATGGCTACTTTGTTATTTGTTGGCAAAAAATCATGAACTATTTCGGTCAAACGTTTTCCAGTGGATTCCTCAATTCCTTTCATACATAAAACAATTTTTTTTTCAGATAAATCAATTTTATTTTTAGCAAATTCAATTAAGTAACCTAAGAATATTCTAAGATTTTGCGCGTTTATTGAAATTACAATCAAATCTGAAGTTAATGCAAAAGTTAATTCTGAAGTTATAGCGACTTTTTCATCAAAATAAACCGAACCGTTATTTCTATTTTTTATTAAAGTTTTAATTTCAATAGAATCTGGCTTGCCCCACAAAATTACATTATAACCAATTTTATTGAGATACCATGCTATTAAAGATCCCCATCTCCCGCTGCCCAAAACTGAAATTTTTAACATTTTATTTACCTTCAAATTTTTAATTTTAATTTAAAATTTGTCTTTTCGAACTTAAATATAAATTTTTAGACAGTTTTAAATACTTTTTAATGTTTTTTAAAAATTAAACTAAAAATCTAAAAATTTCCAAAAAGTTGTATTTTATTAGAGTATATTAATAAGTAGTATTAGATTTTATGATAAAATTTTTAAAATTCAAAGCACGAGGTAGACAAATAATAACATATTTAATTGACGAGCAATGTAGAATTTTAAAAATTTTAGTTAAATATGCGCTACTTTAGAAATATTAGACAGGCTCTAAAGGTTTTCTTCCTCCACCAATTACATTTTTATACTCTTTATTTGGATCGCGCTTATGTTTTGGCACATGATCTTTGATTTTTTCTCAAAATTCATCGCTGATTGTCCATGATTTATAACTTTGTTTATTTTCTATTTTGTTTGCTCCGGTTTTAAAATTTAACGCGAATTCAATTAATTCACGTAATTCGCATTAAATTTAGCATTTAAATATCTAATATTTCAAATATTTTTTTGATTATTAGTTATTGTTTATTTTTTATGGATAGGCTCTAAATATGCGATGTTTCGAAGATATTAGACAAACTTTAAGATATTGAAAAAAAATAAATTTAATTATATAGTCATACAGTTAGTATAATTACATTATTTATATGGAGAAAATATGAACTCTAAAATAACAAAATTCATTGCCATAAACCTTATAATTTCGTTTTTTGTAGTACAATGCGAAATTTTTGGGCGCTCTCACTCACAGAAAAAAATAGAAATAGAAAAAATAGTTGAAAAAGTATTAAAAAAACAAAAAAAAGAAAAAGAAAATTTAAAACAAAAAAATAGTTTAACTAAGATTTTGCCTAAAAATAGTTTAATTAAGGTTTTGCTTAAAATTGGTTTGATTTTTATTTCAAGCATGACGATTGTTTTATGTTTAAAACATTTTGATAAAATCTTAGATATATTACGGAAAAGTTCTTCCTTGAGAATTTCAAATTCTTGGTCTAACCAAAGGTACTATTGCTGTCCATATCCCAATTCTCAATCGTCGGTGAGTTTTTCAATAAATTTTTAAATAAACAAATTTAAGTTCTTATGTTTGTTCATAATTTTTTGAGTTAATAATTATTTCTATTATTTTTTTAATTTTTCCTGTGGAATATCCTTTTTGGTATTTTTTCGCTTATTTTCCTTAGTTCGGTACCATTCAAGCAAAGTCAAATACACTAAAATATTCAAAAATTCATATCTTTAGTTCGTTAAAGACAGGTTCTTAAATATAAATTTTTAGACAGCTTTTAAACACTTCAGGTTCTAAGTTGGCTGGCTATACGTTTGTTCTTCTAAAAGAATGATTTCTTGTTCAGCATTGACAATGCTTTTTTCGCAATAACCCACAAGCTTTATCGCTTCACGATACAACTTAACTGTAGAACTTAAATCTTGGGAACCTTGTTCTAATTCTTTTGTTATTGATTCAAGCTTTTCAAAAGCTTGTTCAAAACTTAATTTTTTTGTCAGCATTTATTTCACTCTTTAGCCACTTATTTTAAATAAACTTAAACACATTTTTTGCATTTTTGTTTTTTCCAAATTGACATTAAATTATAAAATAAAATATTCAAAAATTTGTATTTTATTTTAGTGAAGACAAGTTCTTACTTTTAACTTTTAAATTTTGAATATTAAATTCTGCAATTCCATCAGAAAAAATTAAATTTGCATTAGATTTATCACTAATATCCTTAATGCTTCGAATGATTTTATCACCAATTTTTAAAATAGTATACCCACGTGACAAATTTTTTTCTGGGTCAAAAGCAATAATGCTTTTTTTGAAAGCCAGTATTTGATTTTTTTTATTTGCAATAATGGCATAAACATAAATTCTAGTTTGTGATTTGAATTGATTTAATAGTAATTTAAATTCATGAATTTTTATAGCAGGATTTAAACTTTTAAGATTAATTTTTGCAGCATTTAAACACGAATAACAATCGGAAAATTTAGATTTTAAACAAAAATTAATCCTATTTTTAAAAATTTCAATTAAATTTGATATTTCAGATAAATCAACAGAAGCAAGTTCAGCTGCCGCAGATGGGGTGGCCGCACGAACGTCTGCAGCAAAATCACATAAAGTATAATCTGTATCATGCCCTACGGCTGAAATTATTGCAATTTTACAATTTGCAATTGTACGTACTACTTGCTCGTCATTAAATGCCCACAATTCTTCAATTGAACCGCCACCTCGACCAACAATTATTACATCGACTTCAGGCGTTTTTTCTAATTCTATAATCGCATTTTTGATTTCTTCTGGTGAGCCTATACCTTGTACGCGAACTGGTGCTAAAACTATTTTTCCAAGTGCATAACGACGTGCCATAACGCTTGTAATATCATGAATCACTGCTCCGGTTTTGGAAGTCACTACACCGATTTTACGTGGAAATTTAGGTATTGGAATTTTGTTAGATTCATCAAAAAGGCCTTCTTTGGAAAGTTTAATTCTTAATTTTTCGAGTGCTTCATTGATTTCGCCAATACCTGCTGGCATAATTTCGCAAGCATAAATTTGGTATTGGCCCGCTGTGATATAACATGAAACATAGCCATAAACAAAAATTTTTATACCATCTTTTAACTCAATTTTTAATTTCATAGCTTGCTTTATAAACATAACGATTTTAACGCTAGATTCTGCATCTTTTAATGAAAAATATAAGTGCCCTGAACTATAACGTTTAAAATTAGAAATCTCGCCAACTACATAGATATTTTGCAAAATTTCATCACTATCTAATAATTGTTTTATGTACCAATTTATTTGTGTAACACTTAAAGCATCTGTCATAAATAACAACCAAATTTTTAAAAATTATTTACTGTATTTTAATATACTATAGAATTTTGCATTAAATAGAAAGTGTATTAGACTTTTTTAAAAAAGTTACTGGATTTTTGTAAAAAGCGATTCCTGCGTATATAAAAATTTTAAAAAACTGTAGACTCTTTCGAAACTCTTACGGAACATTTCATTTTTTATTCAAATTTCTTTGAATTATCTATATAATGCGTCGGCGCCGTTTTTGCAAAATCCGGTGGTTTGGAAAAAAGTCTAGTTTAAAAAACTTAATAATAATATAAAGATTTTACTAATAGTGAAAATATTATTTCAAACTTTTTAAAAACCCGAATCAAAAAAATATTTTAGAATAAATTTAAAAAATAATATTATGTGTCGGGATTCGATCTTTTTCAGGAGGCAATTTCATATAATCTCCAAAAGCTATTTTTAAATATTCATCATATTTTATTGGAACCGGCAATAAATAGCCTTCAAATTCTTTTAAAATTGCAGATTTGAAAATATCTTTATGATATTTGTTTTTCATGTAAACAGGCCCGGCACAAAGTTCTGTTACGAATTTACAATCATTGATTTCATATTTTAACATATTTTTTTCACAAAATTTAGCAATTTTGTATTTTAAATTATTATTTGGAACAATTTTTAATAAAATAATACTTATAAATTTAACTAATTTGCCGTGATTTTCAGGCACTATCTGTGTAATATAAAGTGAATAAATCAATGCATTAAATATTTGAAATTTGCGTGCAAAAAAATTATCCGGGCATCCATCAAGCGGAAACACATCAATGCATATTCCCAGTTGTGTTTTGGTACTCAACTGTTCTTTTTTTATTAAAACATTATTTTTATTAATTATTTTTGTAAATATATTTTTAGGGAAAAAACTTTCTGCAGTTTTAACAAAATTAAAATTATTTTCATCTAAAAATTTGTGTAATTTCTCGTAGTCATTTCTTGGCATAAAAACATCTATATCGTCGTCCCAAGGTATAAAGCTTTTATTGCGAATCGCTCCTATGCAGCAGCCACCACAAAGAAAAAAAGTTAATTTTTTTTTTGCACAAAATTTTTGAAATTTTAAGAGTAATTCTAAACTTTTGAGTTGTAAATCTCTTAATTTTTCTTTACTAAATTTTAATATTGGGATATCATTATTGAATTTTTTACCGAAGAATTTAAATATTCCAATTAAAAATCCTAAGCCATAAGAAAAATGAATTATAAAACTTACTAATACTAAAATTAATTTATCAAAAAAAACACTAATACGTTTATTATGAAATGAAAAATAAACATTCAACAGTAAATAAAAACAAATAATTACAAATTGAAAAATTGCAATAATTCGTGAACAAAATATTGAAATTACAAAAATAAATAAAAATATCACAAATAATAAAGGCACAAGATGTGTGATTCTAGCTGGTTTTTTATGCTTTTTAATTACCGCGACTTTCCAAAGACCATATTTAAAATATTGTTTAAATAATGACTTAATATTTGCTCGTGGATAATAAATGCTTTTTATTTTAGGAGTTATAAAAATTTTTCCTCCGGATTCAATAATACGATAGCTCAAATCGTCGTCTTCAGAAGAAAACAAATTTTCGTCATACATTCCTAAAAAAGTTATATATTTTTTTTTAAAAGTTCCCCAAGCAACTGTATCTGTGCTGCCTTCATAGTTTTCATCATGGTTTTTTCCACCACCTAACACAAAAGCACTATGATATGCCGCAGCAACAATTTTTTGCATCCGCGTTTTGCCTTCAGCTATCATAGGACCACCAACATTTTGAGCACCAGTTTTTTGGATAAATTCAATGCTTTTTGTAATATAATCAATAGCATAATTGGTATGAGCATCCATCCGAACTACATATTCGCCTTTGGAATTTTCAATTCCTAGATTTAACCCGAATTGGGTTGCATGTTTTTTATTTTCCAATAATTTTATAAAATTAAATTTTTTTGTATATTCTAAAATAATTTTTCGTGTATTATCCCACGATTTACCATCGATAAGAATTACTTCAAGTTTATCTTTAGGGTAATCTTGAAGTATAATCGATTCAATACAACCTTTTATGTAATTTTCTTCATTTAGAACCGGAATAAAAACCGAAACAAACGGAAGCTCGTTTTTTTTGTTCAAACAAATTCACCTTTTGATATGCGCAAATTTAAAACTTGTATTTAATAAACTTAAAACATAAATTTTTATAATTTTTGGAATTTTTAATTTATTTTTGCTTAATTAGTTACTAAAAAATCAGTATTAAATTCATAAAAAAATATTTAAAAATTGCATAAAAATTTATATTTTAGCTTAATAAACACAAGTTTTTTAAAATATTTAAGAAATTATTTCTTTTCCGCCCATAAAATTGCGGAGTACTTTTGGAACTAAAATTTTGCCATTTTCTTGTTGATAATTTTCCATAATAGCTAATATCAATCTATCGGTCGCAAGCGTAGAAGAAATAGTGTGCGGGAAAAACTTTATACCATTTTTTTGCGTTCTGATATTTAAACGCCTGGTTTGAAAATCCCAAAGATTTGTATTTGAATGTGTTTCTCTGAATTCTTTATAAGACGGAAACCAAGCTTCTACATCATATTTTTTATATCCCGGAGCCCCCATATCACCTATACACACACGAACAATACGATACGGTAATTCGAGCAAATTCATTAGTTCTTCTATATTTTCAAGGCAAAATTCATGGTATTTTTCTGAATCTTTAGGATCACAAAAAATAATTTGTTCCATTTTATGGAATTGGTGAACACGAAACGCGCCTTTTGAGTTTTTTCCATATGAACCAGCTTCAGTTCTAAAACAAGGAGTAACTGCTGAATATTTAATTGGCAAAGATTCAAAATCTAAAATTTCATTATCATGAAAAGCTAAAATAGTTTGTTCAGAAGTGCCTATTGGAAATAAATTTTCATTTTCTATTTTATAATTTTGTTCAGGTTCAAAAGGGAAATATCCGGTGCCTAAAAAAGTGCGATGAGAAGCTAAAACCGGAGGCACAAGAAAGCAGAAACCTTTTTTTTGAATCAAATTATAAGCGAAAGCATAAACAGCAAATAACAATTCAGCTCCAGCACCAACCATATAATAAAATCCGCTGCCTGAAACTTTTGCACCTCGTTCTAAATCAAGAATACCTAAATTTTTCCCAAGAACTTCATGAGGTTTGACAACAAAATCAAAATTCCTAAAATTTCCTACACGTTTTATTTCTAAATTTTCACTATCACTTTTTCCATCAGGAGTATCATCGGCTAAAATATTCGGCATCATAAGCCAAAGCCTATTGCGTTCACTTTCAAGCGAAACAACTTCAGATTTAAGCTTTATAATTTCTGCTTTGATTTCTTTAGCTTCTATCGAACTCGAATTTTTTTGTTTAAATCTGAGAGCATCCATTTTGCTTTTTTTTGCATTAAATTCCGAATGAATTCTAAGAAATTCATTTACATCAACAGCACATCCTCTTTTTTTAAAGAGAATTTTAACTTCTTCGGGACTTTCTTTTAAAAATTTTATATCTATCATTAAAAGTTACCTCTAAAAATAACTTAATTATTTTGTTTCTTTATGAATAGTATGCTTGTTGCAGAAACGGCAATGTTTATTGAGCTGTAGTGCATCCGGGGTATTCCTTTTGTTCTTCATAGTATCATAATTTCTGTGTTTGCATTCAATACACGCCAAAGTAACTTTAATTCTCATCTTTTAAGAATCCTCCAAAACAAAATAAAGTAAAAATATAATACGTATTCTAAATATAGAATTTTTTTATGTCAAATTTAAATAATTTGTCTTCATTAAAAATTTGTTTTCATTTAAATCTAAAAACACAACTTTTCGGTAATTTTTTAAAATTTTCTAAGAGCCTGTCTAATATTTCTTAGTAATGCAGATTTTATGATAAAATTTTCAAAATTCAAAGTGCAAATAAGGCAAATACTGATGTATTTAATTTCGTGATTTAGAGTTCCAGTTGTTTCTACGTGATAATTCGAAGATTCTCTTTTGAGTGCTCTAGTTATAAAATTAGTTTTTCCGTTGTCATCTAGGCCAAAAAAAATTATATTCTTTATTGTTTTTGTTGTTATAGGTTCCAAATTTATTTCATTATATGTTAATGGTCTTGGCATAGGATTTTCGAACGTCGAAAACGATTCTAGCAGTGACCCTGATGCAAAAGCTTTAAACGTTGTAAGAGAAAACTGATACAATTGTGAATATCCAAATCCCCAAAAATTTGGCAACGAATTTAAATTTTCCTATTTCTCTGAAAAAAGTATTTCTGGAAGTTCTACTTTCTGATTTTCTGATAGAATATTGAATAAATCTTTCAGTTTATTATTATCAAGTTGAGTTTTTATTCTCATTGGATTCATCGATATTTCTGATAATTTTTTTAGTATATTTGGATATTTTTCAGATGTTATTTTAATTTCTATTTGCTGATTAGAAAACAAATTTTTTATCACAGTTTTTGGAAGAATTTCAAGTATTTTTTTCGGCGTTTTTGTTAATAAATCTGTAAAAATTTCTGAAAACATATTTTTTATTTCTTTTACTATATAATTAATGCCGTGGCCACTAATGTTTCTAATAAAAAAATCAATAAAACTTATATCAAAAAAAATTATATGAGCTTCTAAAAAATTTAAATTTATCATAAATGATTTTACAATCTGATTTTCCGGCAGATTTTCTAGCAGAATTCCCTGTAACTGATCTAATTTTATAGCTAGATATTGCTCGTCATAAAATAAAAAATTTAGTATCGACGAACACATCACTTCTACTATTTGATTTAGTTGGTTTATTACTTCCGTTTCAACCAAAAAAATCTGTGTCTGAAATAGTGATAAAAGTTGATTCGTTGTCTCCACGTCAATCGAAAAATTCGGTGTCTGAAATAGTGATAAAAGTTGATTCGTTATCTCCACTTCAGTCGAAAAATTCGGTGTCTGAAATAGCAGAAAAAACGATTTTTCGTGCGGACTCTGCGAAAGCGGAAACGAAGACGGTTTTTGGTGAAAACGCTGCAACGGCAGAATTGAAAACGGTTTTTCATCGGTGGCATTTATGTCTGATTTTGACGACTTTGTTTTTGATGTTATTGATTCTTTTGATTTCGGAAAAAAGCGTTGCATCGCTGTTATCATAACCGCACCGCTTATTGCTACGGTTATTCCTGATAAAAATCTAATTTTTGATTTTTTTTCATTATTTTTTATATTATTTTTTATCGCTACTTTGTGTTCTTTTCCTATTTCTTCTTTATTTTCTTCTATTTTCTTTTCGTTTTCTTCGTTTTTCCTTGTTTCTTCTTTATTTTCTTTTGTTTCTTCTTCGTTCTCGCCTAATTTTTTTTCGTTTTCTTCGTTTTTCCTTGTTTCTTCTTCGTTTTCGTTTTCTTCTGATTCGTCTTCTTCTTTGTCTTCTTCCTCTTCTACTTCTTTATTTTCTTCATTCGTTTTTCCTACTACATTATTTTTCGCAATTTTTTTTTGGTCTATTTTTTTGGCATTTACAAAATTTTGTATCACACAATTTAAAGATAAAATAGCTAAACTTACAGCAAGAGCTTTTGAAATAAATTTCTTAGCTTTTTTAAATAAATTCTGAATTTCTAAAATATTTCTTGATTTATTTATTATTTCTTTTTTATTAGGCAAAATAAGCTTAATATTGTTTTTTAATTTCAAGCAATACTTATAAAGTTCATGTTGATTTTTGAATGAAGATAATTTTCTTGAATATTTTTTGATTATTTTTTTAATATTTTCTGTTGACATAATTTATTAACCTAATTTATCGATATTTAAATAATTTTTTTCAAAATTTTGTTTAGGTGATATTTATGGTGATTCGTTCTTATTAAAAAATTCAATAAGCTCTCGCGAAAGTTTTGTCGAATTACCATTCGTTTGTTGTAAGAGAAGAGCATTTAGTATTTCATTTTTTTGTTTTTCCTTAAGAATTCCGTATATACATTTCAGTCTATCACTTCCCAGTTGTATTTCTAATTCTATTGGCAAATTTAGTGCCGATGCCAATGCTTCATTCAAAGCTCGGGATAAAAAATCATATTGTTTAGAATATATATGAAATTCTATTAAATTATTTGTAAACAAATTTACCAGCGCAGGCATTGAGTTTCCCGACACAGTTGTTAAAATACTTCCAAATAATTCTTTCAGCTCTTTTATCGACTTTTTCGCTAATAAATCCATTAACATACTTTTTGACCCATCTATAATCTTAGATTTTAGTCCTTTAATATGTGCAATCGCAAAACCTCCACAATGTTCCGCATCAGAGTCTCTTTTCTTCAACTCATTTATAATTAGTTTTTTTAATTCGCCTTCCGATAGTTTATTCAGCATCATATCTAGATTTATAAATATGACTCCTTCGTTTTTTCCGACTGTGCCAAAAGATAAAAAAATTGATGTCAACGATTTTAGCTGAGATAACGATGAACTTAGTTGTCTTAGATCTCCAAATGTTAAATTCCGTACTTGATCTTTCGGGAGTAAATCCAATAACGATTTTAAATATTTTAGATTTTCTGGCAGACCTACCGGCCAGAAACCTAGTCTTTTTGTTTCTTCTTTTTCATATTTATATATAAAATATATAAAATTATATATTTGAACTCCTGTAAAGTACACTCCAACTGCTCCCGAAAATAATTTCACGAAAGACCATATTTTTGATTTCTTTTTATTTTTATTAAAATATTCTTGTTTTATTGCTTTGGCATTTACAAAATTTTGTATCACACAATTTAAAGATAAAATAGCTAAACTTACAGCAAGAGCTTTTGAAATAAATTTCTTAGCTTTTTTAAATGAATTCTGAATTTCTAAAATATTTTTTGCTTTATTTATTATTTCTTTTTTATTAAGCAAGATAAACTTAATATTTCTTTTTATTTTTAAGCAATACTTATAAAATTCATATTGATTTTTGAATGAAAATAACTTTATTGAATATTTTTTATCGGAAATCATTTTTTTAATATTTTCTGTTGACATAATTTATTAACCTTAATTAAATAATTTTTTTCGAAACTTTATCAAGAATAGTATTATAATAATTTGTTCTTGTCAAATCCGTAAATACAACTTTTTAGTTTGATGAGAATAAATTTTTAAGTGTTTAATTAATATGTGATACTTCGGAAATATCTGATAGAATTTTACACATATTAATAGCATATTCGGCCGAATTAGTTGCAATAAATCTAATTTTCGGAATTGTACGAAGCTGTAAAATTTTACCTAATTTAAATCTTATTAAACCAGAAGCCTTTTGGAGCAAATTTGCAATTTTCGAAGTATAACCAAGGCTTTTAATAGTGCTCACAAAAACTTTGCAACTCGAAACATCATTCGAAACTATAACTTTTGGCACGCCGATAAATGTCTTTGTAATTCTTGGATCTTTTAATTCGTTAATGATAAACGTAACTTCACGTTTAATATTTTCTTCGGTTTTTTGTACTCTGACTTTTAACATATATTCTAATTCCTTATTAAATATGGGTTTTCAATTAAATACGTATTATTTTAAGAATGCCAGCAGCTTTTTTAATCGATATAAAACCAATTATCCCTTATTTTACGCTTAAACCAAGTAATTTGGCGTTTTGCGTATTGTCTCGTTCGTATTTTTATGATCTCTATTGCTTGTTCAGCGGTAATTTTATTTTCTAAAAAAGGTAATAACTCTTTATAACCTATTGTTACCGAAGCGGTTTTCGAAACTTTAAAATTTTGTTTAATATATCTTGCTTCTTCTATTAATCCATTAGAGACCATCTGATCCACACGTTTATTGATTTTTGTATGCAAATTGCTACGTTTTCTATAATTTAACCCTATTTTTATTATATTATAAAAATTATTTGAACACAAAATAATCTTATTTTGCTGCATTATTGGAATACCGGATTTTTTAAATTTTTTTAAAACATAATTTACAAATCTTTTGTCATCTGAGTTTAAAAAATCTATATTTTCAGATTCATTTTTTTGGAGTAATATAAATTTTTCTTCTGATTTTTCTGAATTTACCGATATTATACTTTTTTTTAAACTGCCAGATTTTTCGGAAAGCGACGTTAATGTGTGTGGCCACTCTAAAAAGCTTTTAGCAAAAGTAAAGTGTTCCGAAGAATTTAAAAAGGAATCTTTTGGAATATCTTCGTTTTTAAATTTATAATCTTCTAAAAGAGCGTCAATATATAATCCAGTGCCACCAACAATTATGGGAATTTTTCCATTAGAAAAAATTTTAAAAATTATTTTTTTTGCTTCAGACACAAATTTTGCAACATTATATTCTTGTGTAACAGAAATATGATTTATAAAATAATGATTTATTTTAGAAAGGCTTTCAGAACTTGGCTTAGCGGTGCAAATAGAAAATTCTTTATAAATCTGAAAAGCATCTGCAGAAATAATTTCAGTCTCTAATTTTTCAGCCAGTGAAATTGCTAATTTTGATTTTCCAGTCGCAGTTGGGCCGACAATTGCAATTACCGATATTTTAATAAAATCACCTGAATTTTTAATAATTTTAACTAAATCTAAAATAACTTTAAAGTTTTTTTAATCAGACAGTAATAACAGGCTCTTAGATTTTTATCTATATTTTAAATTAGAAAAAACACTTTGGATTAATCCAAATCCAATATATAAACAAGCAACGGATGATCCACCGGCGCTAAAAAACGGTAAAGTAACACCTATTACTGGTAGTAAACTAAGGCACATTCCTATATTAAATATACATTGCGACATAACAATGCCTAAAAAACCAAAACAGATATTCGAACCTAAAAAGTCATGAACATTATCAGCGGCTTTTAAGATCACAAATATTAAACTAGCCATCAATAAAAGTATTAAAATGCATCCTAAAAACCCTATTTCTTCACCGGAAACTGAAAATATAAAATCACTTTCTTGAACCGGAACAGCACCGTCTGTAACCCTACGCCCGCAAAATATTCCTTTGCCAAAAAGCCCGCCTGAACCTATCGAGAGTTTACTTTGAATCTGTTGAAAACCTATTCCCAACGGATCTGATTCTGGGTTGAACTGATTGAGTATTCTATTTTTTTGGTAAGGCGCAAGAGCAAAGTTCCAAAGCAGTGGCACAGAAAGAACAAAAAGTGTTATTCCCCACAAAAAAAATTTTGCATCTATGCCAGCCATAAATGCTTCACATAATGCAATAGAAATAAAGATTATTGCAGCACCATCATCACCTTGCAAACGGGATAAAATTACCGGCAAAAATACATGCAAAACTAGAAAAACTAAAGATTTAAAATTGTTAATTTTATTCTTTTTTTTCAAAATTTCTAAATGTTTAGCAAAAGTAAGAATAAATCCAATTTTTGCTAATTCTGATGATTGAAAACTAATTCCAGCTATTTTAATCCAAGCTCGCGCATTAACCCCGGAAATACCAGTTATATTTGTTCCGAAAAAAATCGTAAATAACATTAATAATATACAAAAAATTCCAATATAAATCCATTTTTTTGCTAATTCGCGGTAATCGATCTTTTGGATAAAAAATGCTAAACAAACACCTATTAGCACAGCTATAACATGTGAAGGAAAAAAATTTCCTCCAGCACGTGAAGCGCTTTTAATTAAAACTATGCCGTATATTGAAATTAAACTTATTAAGATCCAAAGAATTCTATTCGTATGAATAAATATATTTTTAGAAAAAATAATAAACCTCTTACAAAATTTTTGTATTTTTAAAATTTGGTTTATTATTAATAATACTCATTTTTTGCTTAGAATCTATACTTAAAAAATATTAAACTATAGGAAACTTCATAATAACTTAAATAATCAATAAATTTTTTAATATTGTGATATTCTTGTGAAATTTCCGTGGTATTAAATAGACTCCTAACGGAGGCAGATTCCGAGGACCTGTCTCCAATAAGCCCCGAGCACGACTTTTTACAATTTTAAAAATTTTTTAGTTTATCGAAGACAGGCTTTAGAGCCTATCTAATATCTCTTTAGCAACACATATTTAACTAAAATTTTTAAAATTCTGTATTGCTAGTCAGTTAAATACGTCAGTATTCGCTTTCCTCACGCTTTGAATTTTAAAAATTTTATCGTTAAATCTGTATTACTTAGAAATATAAGACAAGCTCTTAGGTTTTTATGTTATCATGGATTATTTTTCTTGTATTTTTTATCTCGGACAAATTACTTGACATAGATTCTTCAATTTTTAAAAAAACTTTATCCAAATACGCAATCGCTTGAGATTTAATACTATTAATTTTAGCTTGAGAATCTTTTAAAATTTCATCTGCTGAAATTTTAGCATTTTTCACAATTTCATGTTCATCTACCATAGCCCGCACTTTTTCCTCTGCTTTTTTATAAACAGATTCACATTCATTTTGCGCATTTTCCATAATCCTAGTACGATCAGATACTATATTTTTAGCTTGGATTATTTCTCTTGGCAAAGTAAGCCTGAGATTTCTGATAGATTGCGAGATTTCGTTTGAATCCACCAAAATTTTGCCGCCTAACATTGGTACTTGCCACGCTAAATCTACTATATCTTCGATTTCATCTATTATTTTGTCTATTTCCAAAATTTCCACCCTTATTTCTTAATTTTCTATTTTATATAAATTTAAAGAAATCCTGCCATATTTGTATCTTTTAATTAATGAAAAATCATATATGCGACATGGAGGAATGAAATTATACAAAGTTTCAATTATAATCACACCATCAAAATTTACAACATTTGCGAGCTTATATAAATATTTACTTGCAAATTCCGAACTAAAAGGCGGATCAGCAAAAATTATATCAAATTTTTCTTTATTTTTAAAATTTTCTAAAAAATCCAAAGCATCCAAATTGCAAAGACTAAAGACATCTTCTCTACGAAATTTCAATTTATTACTAAAATTAACTTCAATATTTTCTTCGCAAATTTGGCACGAATCAATATATTTACTTAAATTTTTTTTAATTATTTTAATTGAAGATTCGTTCTTTTCGACCATTGTAACATGCTTAGCGCCTCTACTGGCTGCTTCGATACCAATTTGGCCAGTCCCGGAAAAAATATCCAAAAAAACACTTTTTTGAATGCGAAATTGCAAAATATTAAACAGTGATTCTTTTACACGATCAGTCGTCGGACGCATTTTTGCGTTTGCAATTATTTCTAAACGCAAACTTTTAAGTTTTCCTGAAATAATTCTTCCCATTAATTTGACGATAACATAGTTTTTGAATATTATCAAATAGATCTCTTAAAAAACATAAATATTTTAGAAAATCCATAAACATGTTTGGGCGCAGAATTAGGTTATTTTTAACATATACAAATTTTTCAATACTTGTAATAACTTTAAAATGAATTTTTAAAAGAGATCCAATGAAGTTTGCCCTTGTAGTTAAATGGATATAACGGGGTCCTCCTAAGACTCAATTGTAGGTCCGATTCCTACCGAGGGCGCCATATTTAAAAAAAGGAGTTCGATATATCTTGGAAAAAAATTTTAATTTTTTAGCAGAAAAATTTGAATCGTTAGCAAAAGAAAAAAAATTTGATAAACAAAAAATTTCAGAAAATGAATTTGTTTTTAATCATCAAGAAAAAAAAATCAAATTAAAACTTGATAATAATATTGTAAGAATTTTTGATGATAGTGATAAAATTTTGTGCGAATGGTTTTTAGATGAAAATTCATCTAAAAAAGATTTGGAAGTAGCAGCTTTTGATTTTTATGAAACAATATTCGGAAAAACACAGCCAGAAATAAAAGCAATAAAAAAAAGTAAAGATTTGAATAATACTGATTTCTTTTATTTGATAGAAGAAATGACAAAAATTTTCCCTGAAATTAAACTAGAATATGAAAAAGAATTAAATAACACGAAGAAATTTCGAAAAATCAAATTTACGCGTGAGGTAATAATGCCTAAGATTTCTGAAACTCTTGAGCACGAAAAAGAAAAAAGCAAGATTAGTAAAATATTTAAAAATTTGTGTAATTCTTATGTTTTCGGTGATGAAGATACTAAGTGTATTATAACAATGGCAATATTTAATGAAATTAAAACACCGAAAAAACAAAATCTATCAATAAAATTTTTGCCAAATACTATGAAAAAAGTTTGGAATGCTTCGCTTTTACATAAATCTATGAAATAAATGTTATTAAGGATTTGATTTCATTGAATCCTTAAACACAATTTTTGGCAATTTTTTTGTTTAATTTCACCTACTTGGTTTAGAACCTCTTTTTAAAATTTTTATTTTTTTTAAAAAAAAATAATGGAAGTAGCTAAATTATTATTAAATCTTTAAAAAATAAATCAATTACGATTATATTTATTTTGTTGGCTATGGTTGCTATTTATTTTTTGTCGATTATTAAAAAAAACAAAATAAATGTTAGAAGTGTTAAAATAGAAAATCTAGAAAAATATCCAAAAAATGTTCGAATTTATGATGAAATTACTAAAGAAACTTATGATATTTCGTTTGACGAACTTATAATTCGTGTAGTTACTGCTGAAATTCCGGTTATTTTCCATACAGAAGCAATAAAAGCACAAGCCGTGGCTTCGCAGACATACATAATGAATTATCTTAAAAAGCAGAATAAAGACCAAGACCCGAATTTTGTTTTTTCAATAAATAATAATAAAACTGTTTTTGCAGAAAATATAGAAAAAAAACGTTCAAGTTGGGGCAAAAATTTTGATATTTATAAATCAAAAATTATTAAAATATGTAAAGAAGCTCAAGGCCAATTTTTGTTTTTTAACGGTAATTTAATTCCTGCTTTTTTTCATGCAGCATCATTTGAGTTAACGAATTTGCCTTCTGAGGTTTTCGAAAAAGGTTGTGATGTGCCAGACGGTTATCCTTACCAAAAAGTTGAAAGTAAATGCGGAAGGCATTTAGAAAAATATAAAAAAAAATATCGATTTTCTGAAAATAATTTTTTTGAAATTTTAAAAGAAAAATTTAAAATTGAATGTTACGGTAAACCAAAAAAATGGATCAAAACAGTTCGTCAAAATAAAAAAAACTTGTTAATAAATGAAATAGTAGTTTTATCAAAAAATATTAATGGAAAAACATTAGAGAATATTATTTCTGGAAATAAATTCAGATTAGCTTTTAATTTGCCATCTCAAAGCATTGTTATCTCTCATAAAGATAATTTTTTTGAATTCGAAACATATGGGTATGGTCACGGCGTAGGCATGAGCCAAATTGGAGCAAATTATCTCGCAGAACAAGGGCACAACTATAAACAAATTTTAAATCACTACTTCCCGAACACCGAACTTTTAAGCATTTAAACCTATTTTTAATAAATTTAACATAAATTTTAAATGATTTTTAGAATTCTCTTGCTTTGCCCATTCATATTGCTTAGAGCTTGTCTAACATCTCTAAAATAGTGCGTAATTAGTTAAAATTTAAAATTCCACATTGCTTAACGCTTTGAATTTTAAAAATTTTATCGTTAAATCTGTATTGCTTAGAAATATTTGACAGGCTCTTAGGTATAGTTATGATATTTGAAAAAAATTCATAGGCTATACGCACGTTTTTAGTCTAAACTGTATATACTTTTATTTTTAATTTATTTATAAATTTTTTGCAAACAGCGCAGCTATATTTGACTTCCTCATACTTTAAATTTTTAAAATTTTATTATAAAACTTATATTGTTAAAAAATATTAGAACACATTTTAGATTATTGCTTGGAGGCTATCATTGAAAAAAAATAAATTTTTAGCACTTAGTTTAATACTTTCATCTTTTTTAAGTACTTTAATTTCCAATTGTGTAAGCATCGCTGTTATAAAAGAAAAAAATATTCCACAATATAAAATTTTTAAATCAGTTCAAAAAGATCCTAAGCAACAGAAAAAACTAAATTGCTTAAAGTTATCGAGCAATCGTAGAAAAATTTGTTTTTTAAATTTTAATATTGCTTTAATTAATCTTATATTCCGAATATATTTTCAGAAATTTTCGGGTCCAAAAACATTGCCACATCATCACATTAAAGTACTCGATGCAACAATCGAAGAAAAAAACAGTGCAGACGAAAAACAACTCTCGTTAAATCCGTCTTCATCTAACAAAAAAATTGCCGACGAACGTGTAAAAAAAAATAGAAAAAGGCCGGATGCAACCACAACCGGAAATTCGCCGCAAAATCCGTCACCAAGCCCATTTTCGAATTTGCCGCCAAATCCGCCGCTAAGCCCGTTTCCAAATCCGTCGTCAAATCCGTCATCAAGCTCGTTTTCGAATCCAACTGAAAAACCGCTAAATCCGTCTTCATCTAACGAAAAAATTGCCGACGAACGTGTAAAAAAAAATAGAAAAAGGCCGGATGCAACCACAACCGGAAATTCGCCGCAAAATCCGTCACCAAGCTCGTTTTCGAATTCGCCGCTAAATCCGCCGCTAAGCCCGTTTCCGAATTCGTCGCCAAATCCGTCACCAAGCCCATTTTCGAATTTGCCGCCAAATCCGCCGCTAAGCCCGTTTCCGAATTCATCGCCAAATTCGTCACTAAATCCGTTTTCGAATCCGCCACCAAATCTGTCACCAAGCTCGTCTCTAGGGGACACTGCGGCAAACAAATTAACTGCAAAACTACAAATAAAATATGAATCTTTGGAAGAAATAGCATCGGGACAATATGGTACAATATATAAAGCTAAAACGATTAATAGTGACATGCTAGTTTGCCTAAAAGAGTCAGAACATAAATATATTAAAAATTTAGAAAAGGAATATAGTATCATTCATGATTTAGATCATCCATGTATAATTAAAGGTAGTAAAATTTTTAATAAAGATCAATATGATTATATTGAAATGGAATTTATCGATGGCAAAGACTTATTTGATTTTATTTATAACGAAGATCATCTACTGGATGAGCAAACAATTATTTATATTTTTGTTCAGTTAGCAGGCGCTGTTAAATATTGTCATAAAAATAATATATTGCATAGAGATCTTAAATTAGAAAATATTATGATTATGTCAGATGAAAAATATAAAATTAAAGTTATAGATTTTGGAATTTCTAAAATATTTAAAAAAGAAATTTTTTCAACTAAAAAACAAATCGGTACGCCGGGATGTATGGCGCCAGAAATAATTTTAAGATTACTATATAGTTTTCCGGCTGATATTTGGGCTTTAGGGTGCATACTATATCAAATGGTCGCTCACAGAGAACCATTTGCGGGAGATAATGTTGATAAAGTTTTAGTTAAAACTGTTCAAGAAGAACCTCCGCCTATACTCGAGGGGAATTTTTCTGAAGAACTGAAAAAATTAATTTTTAGTATGTTAGTCAAAAATCCACAGCTAAGAATAAGCCTTGATGAAATTTTTCAACTTCCAATTATTCAAAATACAATCTCAGAATATCCAAAATTGAAAGAGTATATACAAAATTAATAACATGTATTCATTAAGGGCCTGTCTAATATTTCTTAGCAGTGCGTTTATGATAAAATTTTTAAAATTTAAAGTGTGATGAAGGCAAATACTGACGTATTTAACTGACGAGTACAAAATTTTAAAAATTTTAGTTAAATATACGCTGCTTTAGAGATATTAGACAGGCTCTATCTATTTAAAGGTTTTCTTCCTCTACCGATTGCATTTTTATACTCTTTATTTGGATCGCGCTTATGTTTTGGTACATGATTAGGGATAGGCTTTTATTTAATGTCTTACTTTTTGTACCCATTTAGAAACGGGTACTCCTAAAGAATTAACTAATTTTACGTTTGCCATATTTAGGTAAGCTTAAGTTCTTTTTAAAGCCTTACTCTTTGTACCCATTTCTTTAGAAAAGAAACGGGTACTCCCAAAGAAACAGCGGCTTACGGTGGCTCGTTGCACTTCGCCAAGGC
>JAIRZH010000129.1 GCA_031267335.1 Oscillospiraceae bacterium
ACCATATTTCGGTACTTTTTGATTTGTACTACGTTAAATTTTTTTACAATACGTTAGTATTGTAAAAAAATTTCCTTATCTAAACCAAAAATTACTCGAAATTTTGTCATTTCAAATAGTAGGAACAGGCCCTAATTATGTTTTGCGTTTAGGGATAGGCTTTAAGTATTTTATACATCTAAATTTACTACATATTTAGCATTTTGTTCAATAAATTCTCTGCGCGGTTCGACTTTTTCGCCCATTAAAATTGCAAAAGTTTCATCAGCGGTCGCTGCATCTTCTAAAGAAATTTGAAGCATAGTACGTGTTTCGGGATTCATAGTTGTTTCCCACAATTGTTCAGAATCCATTTCGCCTAAACCTTTGTATCTTTGCACTTCAGTTTGGCCGCCTAATTGCTTTAAGATTTCGTCACGTTCGCTATCGGAAAAAACATAATAATGTTCTTTTGACTTTGATTTTTTAACACGATAGAGTGGAGGTTGAGCAATATAAACATGGCCTGCTTCAATTATATCACGGGTAAACCTAAAAAAGAAAGTTAAAAGAAGAGTTCTAATATGCGAACCATCGACATCGGCATCCGCCATGATTATAACCTTATGGTATCTCAATTTGGAAATATCCAAATCTTCGCTAACCCCACACCCCAAAGCAGTAATAACAGGCATTAATTTTTCGTTACCATAAACTTTATCTAATCTTGCTTTTTCGACATTAAGCATCTTGCCCCATAATGGCAATATCGCTTGAAATCGTCTATCTCTTCCGCCTTTGGCAGAACCACCAGCTGAATCCCCTTCTACTATATAAATTTCGGTTTCAGCCGGATCTTTAGATTGACAATCTGCAAGTTTGCCAGGCAATGAAGCGGATTCCATAGCAGATTTTCGTCTCACTAAATCCCTTGCTTTGCGTGCTGCTTCACGCGCGCTTGCCGCTGCAAGAATTTTTTCCATTATTAATTTTGCAGGAGCCGGATTTTCTTCTAAATATACCTTAAAATTTTCGAATACAATTTTATCTACAAGCGTACGAATTTCGCTATTGCCCAAACGTGATTTAGTTTGACCTTCAAACTGAGCATTTTGAATTTTTACACTTATTACAACACAAATTCCTTCTCTAACATCTTCACCGATAAAATTTTTATCTAATTCTTTAAGAACCCCGAATTGTCTAGCATAAGAATTAACAACGCGAGTTAAAGCAGATCTAAAGCCATCTTCGTGCGTTCCGCCATCTGTTGTGTGAATATTATTAGCAAAAGAAACCATAATTTCACCATAACTGTTATTAAACTGCAAAGCAATTTCGACACTAGCGGTTTCGTTTTCTAAATCACCAGAAAAATGAATTACATCTTTGTGTATCGAATCAAGACCACGTTTTTTTTGAATAAACTCAACAAACTTCGAAATTCCACCATCATATTTAAATACTTCCTGTTTTTCTTCACTGCGCTTATCAGAAAGAAAAATTTCAAGTCCGGCGTTTAAAAAAGCTTGTTCGCGCAAACGATTTGCTAAAATACCAAAATCATATTCACATGTTTCATTAAAAATTTCAGGATCAGCTTTGAATTTAATTTCAGTACCACGTGGAGAAGAATCCGGTGCAGAAATAAGTTCAGAAGCTTTAATTCCACGTTTAAAACTTTGTTCGTGAACATTATTGCCATCAAATACCCTTACGATTAACCATTCGGATAACGCATTGACAACCGAAGATCCTACTCCGTGAAGACCGCCAGAGACCTTATATCCACTTCCACCAAATTTTCCGCCTGCATGTAAAACAGTAAAAACTACAGTTACTGCTGGAATCTTGAGTTTAGGGTGAATCCCAACCGGTATTCCACGACCATTATCCCGAACACAGATAATATTATCAGGCAAAATTTCGACACTAACTTTATCACAAAATCCGGCTAAAGTCTCATCTATAGCATTATCTACAATTTCGTAAACTAAATGGTGAAGCCCACGCGTACTGGTTGAACCAATGTACATTCCAGGACGTTTTCGAACTGCTTCTAATCCTTCGAGTACCTGGATTTCTTTTGCACCGTATTCTACATTATCAATATTATTATTTTTCAAAAGATTTCCTATAAAATTATATAAAAATTAAACTCCAAACCAATGGAAATAAGTTATAGCATTAATTAACCCAACTAGAAAAAAAATAAAAATAGCAATAAACCTAGTCCATCTAGCCAAAAATGCATCAATAGAACGAGACTTATTTTTGCTTAAAAACGTGTCTCCGCCGCCACCAGTTATAACTCCACCAGAATTTTGTTGTCGCCCTTCTTGAAATAAAACAACCGCTACAATTACGACTGATAAAATGATTAATAAACTACCTAAAACTATCTCAATACTGCTCACAAAAACACCTCCAAAATTATTAAGCGGACTTCGAATTCGCTCGATCGAGCCAAGCTGCACCTAAATCGATAGCCTCAAATATTCCATTTTTATTGCTTAATTTCACGACTCTAACTTTCTTTCCTCTTGCTGCCGAAGTACTAGTAACCATCTGTATTTCTAAGTTATCAGCAACTTTCATTTTTCCAATATCTTTTTCGCTATTAACATTTATTTTAATAATATAATTGTCTTTGATGTTACCATAATAAATCACCGCACCGCTGCGCACTAACGGCCTGCCTTTATACGATAGACATTTAGTTTCTGAATTATTTTTTTCCATAAATTCCCCCGATATTTTTTCATGTTAAAATAAAAAAAAATGAAAGTCAAATTTTAAGAATTTATTTTTTATAAAACTAAGAGCCTGTCTGATATTTCTGAAGCAGCACGTATTTAATTAAAATTTTAAATTATAGTATTGCTTGTTAGTTAAATACGTTATTATTTGTCTTCCTCGTGCTTTAAATTTTAAAAATTTTATCATAAAAATCTACACTACTTAGAAATATTAGACAGGCTCTAAAACATAATTTTTGTAATTTTTGGAATTTTTTAATTTAGCTATTTAAAAAAGTTTATAAATAAATTAAAATAAAAGCATGTATAGTTTAAATTACAAAAAAATGTGATTATAGTCTATGAATTTTTTTCAAGCATTTTATAGTTATATTTGTTTTTAGAAAGCTAAGTAGCGATCATTTTTTTTTGTAAATTTAATTCTTCGCAGAGCGCAATTCAGTTTTTTGATTTTTAAATTGCTATAATGCTAAAAGTTTTATTTTTTTAGGAGTTATTCAATGAATAATAATTGTACAAAAAGTTTTGTTGTCGAGAGAGAGAGAGAGAGAGAGAGAGAGAGTTTCCGGGGAGCTTTCGAATATTAAGAAAAAGAATTAAAAACTCCAATATAGCCAACGCATTAGTTTTTTTGGTATTTCTAGCTTTCCAAACACTTATAATTTACAGTTTAGTTTCAACAACGGTAGAAGCCTTCCAAAAAAATAGTAGTAACGAAAATATTAATTTTGATAATGCTTCAAAAAAATTAAAAGTTGCTGGCAAAAACAATCAAAATAATTCAAAAATTTATGGTTTTTTGGCTAGTTTTTGCGCCGGCATAGTTGGCGGAGGCACAGCAACGTACTATATTAAAAAATCTGATGAAACAAAATTTGAGACCTTTTTAATTTCGTTGATGGAATTAATTTCTGATAAAAATAAAGATTTAGAACAATTCGAAAAGGCTGAGGAAATTGTTTCGAAATCAGATTTTAACAATATTTTAAAAAAGATTTTTTTAAATATAATCAAAACTATTCGGGCAGTTCAAACGGAAGAAAATTTAAGTCAAGAATCTAACGATACTACAATTAAAAATCTAGAACAACAAGTCGAAGCATTAAATGAAGAAAAATTAAATTTGCAGAATGAAAACGAAGAACTTAAAAATAAACTTAATAATCAAGCTCAAATTCCTAATGAAGCATTAAATACTCAAATTGAAGAATTTGAAAAAGAACAACAAAAATTTGAGAAAGAAAAATTAAATTTGCAGAATGAAAACGAAGAACTCAAAAATCAAATTGAAGAATTTGAAAAAGAACAACAAGAATTTACGACAGAAAAAACAAATTTCGAGAGTGAAAAAGCAAATTTCGAGAGTGCAAACGAAGAACTCAAAAGTCAAAACGAAGCATTGAAAAATCAAATTAAAGAATTTGAAAAAGAACAACAAAAATTTGAGAAAGAAAAATTAAATTTGCAGAATGAAAACGAAGAACTCAAAAATCAAAGCAAAGTATTAAATACTCAAATTGGAGAATTTGAAAAAGAACAACAAGAATTTGAGAATGCAAAAGCAAATTTCGAGAGTGCAAACAAAGAACTCAAAAATCAAAACGAAGAACTCAAAAGTCAAATTGAAGAATTCAAAAAAGAACAACAAGAATTTGAGAATGCAAAAGCAAATTTCGAGAGTGCAAACAAAGAACTCAAAAGTCAAAACGAAGAACTCAAAAGTCAAAGCGAAGCATTAAATACTCAAATTGAAAATCAAGGCTCAGGAGATCAAAATGAAATTCTTAGTAAAGAAATTCAACAATTAAAAGATCAAATTGAAAGTCAAAATTTAGAAATATATTATGATATTGGAAAGATGTCCAACGTATTAAAAGATTTCTTAAGTGCAGAAAGTTTAAATTCAATAAAAGAAGAAATTCAAAAACATGAAAAGGAATTCTCAGAATTTGAATTAGGAAACAAAAAAATTAATGCTGGATTTGAATTAATATATAGATTAGCTGAATGTTTAAAAAATGAAAAAAATTATTATATTGATCAAATAACACAGCTTTACGCGAGGAATCAAGAACTCGAAAATGAATTAGCTTCATTTACAGAACAAAACCAAGTGTATTTACAAAAAATTGAAGAATATTTCAAAAGTCCTCCTAGCGCTAATCAATCGCTAGAAGAAGCAGATAGGTTAAGATTATTATTCTTGAGCCATTTTATCAATCTTCAACAAACTCAAAAGATGCATGATCGTTTTGAATCACTTCTTGGTGATAAAAATGATTTCGAAGAATTTTTTCTTGATGATGAAAATATTTACGAAGAATTTTTTTGATTAAGATATATTAAAAATCGTTTCTGAATTTATATCAATAAAAATTTAAACTTTATTTTTTGTTCCTGACAAAATTTTTGTTACACCGATATGAAAAAGCGTAAAAACAAAAACAAGCTAAGTT
>JAIRZH010000056.1 GCA_031267335.1 Oscillospiraceae bacterium
AAAAAAAGCATAGATGAGATCCCGGTAACGATTTCAGGGCTTATTAACGGCAAATTTGTTAAGTTTACTATCGAGTTAAAAAATATATTTTTAGAATTTATTACACCAAGACATGCTGCTGTTCCTAAAATTGCAGCAATAATTGACGCACAAACGGCAATAATAAATGTATTGGCTGCCGCTTGGATGATTTGTGAATCTTTAAATAAAACTCCATACCAATCTAGCGTCCAGCCTTTCCAAATCGTTCTGGATTTAGAAGCATTGAACGAAGATAAAATTAATAAGAAAATCGGAGAATATAAAAGTACAAAAACTGCCCCAGTGAAAAATTTTAAAATTTTATGTTCCATATTACTCGATTTAAACAATTTTTAAGATAAGAAAAAAACTTTGCTATTATTAACATTCTAAAATTTTGTTTTTTGATTTTCAACTAAGAATTATTCTAAAACTTTTAAAACTTGTTCTTATTAAAACCGTAAATGCAACTTTTTGGTAATTTTTTAGCATCTTTTTGTTTATTTTCTTTGGTTTGTACCAACCAAGCAGTGCAAAAAGCACTAAAATATGCTTAAAAATTAGGCCCTATTTCTTACTACCGTTTAACTGATCGTATTTTGGTACTTTTTGATTTGTAATACGTTAAATTTTCTCGCAATACGGCAATGTTATTTTAATTTCCATGTGCCAGGTTTAATTCCTCCGTCTTCAGACGGATAGCTTTAGCTCGTTTTCGTTCTTTTTGATTTTCACTTTATCTATTTGTTTATTTCCTTACGCACTTTAGCCGCCTTTAGGCGGTAACGAATCTTTCGTCTTTGGGCGAACGTTCATAATGTGAAAACGAAAAATAAGTTAAAGTGCGGTTACAAAATCAACAATGTTTACAAATTTTACAAACATCTGAAAATTTCAGATGTTTTTTTATTTTAAGAATTAGATTTAACGCTAATTTAAAAACTTTACTAAATTTTATTAAATAAGGAGAAATCTCTTATGCAATTCTTAATTTGTACTTCCATCCTTACGACGATGTTTCTATTGTTTATCTCAGCATATCAAAGTCTACAAATTTATTGAATGAAAAATGAATTTCGAAAATGCATGAAGGTTATTGCAAGATGTAGACCTGATCTAAATGGTGAAAACAAAAGACCTGTCCGAAAATTAAACAACTTGTAAATTCATGTTTTGCAAGCCACAAATTATTGTCATTCTAAGCCCATGACGTCTACGCTTATTTCTATATTTGTCACATATAATTTTAAATCTTTTTATACGTCTATTAACGTTTTTTATTAAAACTCGTATTCTTGACAACTCGCGATTATATACTTTTTCTTCTTTAGTTAATTTTTGATTTTTTTGCTTTTTAATAGGTGTTTTGCTATTTACATGAAATTTAATTATCCCTTGATAGCCACTATCTGCCAAAATTTGTATTAGGGCCTGTTCCCACTATTTGAAATAACAAAATTTCGAGTAATTTTTGGTTTGGATAAGGAAAATTTTTTCGCAATACTGACGTATTGTGAAAAAATTTAGAGCCTGTCTAATATTTCCTAAGCAATACAGATTTAACGATAAAATTTTTAAAATTCAAAGCGTGAGGAAGGCAAATACTGACGTATTTAACTGACGAGCAATACAGAATTTTAAAAATTTTAGTTAAATATGTGTTGCTAAATAGATATCAGACAGGCTCTTAGAAGCTATGCATGTTTTTTTCTTATCCAAACCAAAAATTACTCGAAATTTTGTCATTTCAAATAGCGGGAACAGACCCTAGCCATACCGGAGCTTGTCAAATATCTCTAAAACAGCTAATATCTAGTTAAAATTTTTGCATTGCTTATCAGTTAAATACGTTAGTATTTGCATTCCTCACGCTTTAAATTTTAAAAATTTTATTATAAAATTTGCAATGCTTTTAGAAATATTAAACAGGCTTTTAAAATGTTTTTTTATGAAAAATTTAAGTGATAAACTAATTTTTAAAAATATAAAAATTAATATAATGATCAGGTTAAATCAATATTATTTTTTTAAAAATTTTGCAATTTTTCCGCCCGTAGCGAAGCAGGATATCGCATCAGATTCCGATTCTGAAGGTCGGGGGTTCGACTCCCTCCGGGTGGGCCATGGTTTAAATAAAGTAATTATTAAACTTGATGAAATTCGGCATTGCTTAGAGCCTGTCTAATATCTCTTTAGCAACACATATTTAACTAAAATTTTTAAAATTCTGTATTGCTCGTCAGTTAAATATATCAGTATTTGCCTTCTTCACGTTTTGAATTTTAAAAATTTTATCGTTAAATCTGTATTGCTTAGAAATATTAGACAGGCTCTTACAAATCAAAAATTATCAAATGAAGTCCATTTTATAATATTACTTTTTTATGAATTGCATTGGTTTTCACTATATTCTTTTAATTTTTGCAAAATTTTTGACTTATCTAAATTAATTTTATGATCTAAATTATTGATCGAAATATCGTATTCATCACTTACCCGGCTGATTCCAATTATATTTAATTCTCCGAGAATTTCTAAAATTAAATATAACTTTGTTAAATTTATATTTTCGTTTTTCATACGAAAACATAA
>JAIRZH010000122.1 GCA_031267335.1 Oscillospiraceae bacterium
CTGGCAATCGGACTCGAACCGATACAGTATTTCTACCGAGGGATTTTAAGTCCCTTGTGTCTGCCTAATTCCACCATGCCAGCTGACAAAATATAATAAAAACAGTTGCCGGAATCTGAAATTTCCGGCAAAATTTTAATTAATGCATTTGCTAACAAATTATTTTTCAATCGCTGTAACAACGCCGGAACCTACAGTATGCCCGCCCTCGCGAATTGCAAATCTTAAACCTTCTTCTATTGCAATTGGTGTAATGAGTTCAACATTCATCACTACATTATCGCCAGGCATACACATCTCTGTGCCTTCTGGAAGAGAAATGACTCCTGTAACATCAGTTGTTCTAAAATAAAACTGAGGTCTATAATTGTTAAAAAATGGAGTATGTCTTCCACCTTCTTCTTTAGTAAGAACATATACTTGACCTTTGAATTTTGTGTGTGGATGAATAGTCCCTGGTTTAGCCAAAACTTGACCACGTTCTATGTCTTCACGCTCTACACCTCTAAGCAAAACCCCGATATTATCGCCAGCTTCTGCAAAATCCAAAATCTTTCTGAACATCTCGATGCCAGTTACAACAACTTTTTTAAGTTCAGATTTAACGCCTACAATTTCAACTTCTTCTCCAGTTTTTAATGTTCCACGTTCTACTCTACCAGTAGCAACAGTTCCTCTACCGGTAATTGTAAATACATCTTCAATAGGCATTAAAAAAGGTTGATCTGATTTACGTTCTGGAGTAGGCACGAAAACATCGATAGCATTTGTAAGCTCAAAAATACATTTATATTCTTCAGCATTTACATCTTTAGAATCTGATTCAAGTGCTTTTAAAGCTGAACCTTTTATGATAGGAGTATCTGCACCTGGGAACTCATATTCAGTTAAAAGATCGCGGATTTCCATTTCTACTAAATCTATTAATTCAGGATCATCTACCTGATCGACCTTATTCATAAAAACTACTATGTGTGGTACACCGACTTGACGAGAAAGCAAAATATGCTCACGCGTTTGTGGCATCGGGCCATCGGCAGCTGAAACTACAAGAATGCCGGCATCCATTTGTGCTGCGCCAGTTATCATATTTTTTACATAATCTGCGTGCCCTGGGCAGTCGACATGAGCATAATGTCTTGCATCGGTTTGATACTCAACATGCGCAGTATTAATAGTGATTCCGCGTTCTCTTTCTTCTGGGGCTTTATCGATATTCGCATAATCAACAAATTCAGCTTCGCCTTTTAAACTAAGCACTTTTGTGATTGCCGCTGTCAAAGTTGTTTTTCCATGGTCAACGTGACCAATTGTACCGATGTTTACATGCGGTTTATTCCTTTCAAACTTTTCTTTAGCCATTAAATATTTCCTCCACCTAAGATAAAATTATTCAAAATTTATTTCAGTACAAAATACAAAAAAACTTGTCTGAAATTTCTCCACGCCTAATTTTTGTAACAAAAAAAAAAAATATAGTCAAATTAATTATTTGTAAATTTTAAAATAAACTTCTTTCAAAACCAATGGATTTTACGTAAAATTAACTTTAATTATCTAAAAACTTATATTTTTTTCAAGAAAAATTAAAATTATATTAAACTCAAAGCTATTGCTTCTAATATCGCTGCTATCAATAAAATGATTGTAACTATAGCTAAAATAAGAAGTATATTTTTTTCTTGTTCTTTCTTTTCTATAACATATTTTTCATTTTTAATTTCGATAAAGTTTTTCTCGCAATTTTTTTCAAATTTAGTTTTCTCGAATCTAAAGTAAGTACTCGATAATGTCACAATTACAGAAGCTATAAGTTCAAGCAATATAAAAATTACTGAAATCCAAGAATTAATAACTAAAGAAAGTTTAACTATTGAGATATTAGACAGGTTTTAGAGACAGAATCTAATTTTTTTCAAGTAAAATAATAGAAGAAAATTTTTCAATATGCTCCCATGCTGTTTTAAAATCAATTTTATATACTTTTTCATCGTCATATATTAATGCTTCATTGCCGTTTAGAATCCAAACAAAATAATAATGAATATAGGCGCCGCTTGGAGAACAGCACACTGAGCCCTTTACTTTATAATTTCCATATTTTTCGTTAATCGTATAATCATCAAAATTAATTTCTTTATCGGTTTTAATAACGCAATCGTTAATTTTTACTTTTCTAGTTAAATGATCAAAACCAAATCTTTGCATTCGGATCATAACATATTTGCCAAGAGATTCAATTTTAGTTTGCGCATTTATTATTGTCTTTTCGCCGTTTTCCAAATCAAATGACGGTTTTTTTAATTTGAAATAGTTTTCTACGCATTGGGTGAATTCTTCTTGCACATTAAGTGGTAATGAAAAAAGTTTTTCATCGCTATTAAAATCTTCCATTTCCGAATTAAGAAATTTATATTCTGATAAACAATTTATTTTCCAAAGATCATTGATATTAGGAATTTCCTCTCTAATAATTTCTATCAAACAAACAATAAATTCATTTGCATCACCAACTTTCTCAAAATCTTTGATACTACCAATATTATTATGTTTTTTAATTGATTCTAAAAAAGATAACATTTCATTTTTTTTTACAGTTTCATTTTTTTCTAATTTTTCAAATATTTTTTTTAAATTAAAACATACATCATTTTTATCAGAGCATTTTAATATAGCATCGCGAAACTCAATAATATGAAACAACATCTGAAGCGACGAGTTTACATAGCACGTGGTAGCAAGATTTGGCAATCCATTAAATATAGGAACTTCTGGTGGAACTAAATTTTGAGGTACTGCTGGAGGGGGTTTGCTCAGCTTTGGTTTTATTGCTAATATCAAAGCAATAATAACAGCGCTACTGATTATTTTAAGTCTATTTTTTTTTTGAAAAATTTTATGAATTGATATTAATTTTTCTTGTTTGGAATTGTAGATATTTTTTTGTTGAAACTTCGAACTATTTATTTTCGCTTCTTGCGCTTGGGAAAAATTCAAATATTCAAAAGAAAATATTGATTCTATAGCAAATAAAATTGATAGAAATTTCTTTTTATTTTTAGAAAACATGTAATTTCACTCCTTCTCGGGAAAAGTTTAATTTCTATGTGCCAGGTTTAATTCCTCCGTCTTCAGACGGATAGCTTTAGCTCGTTTTCGCTCTTTTTTGATTTTCACTTTATCTAAATTTGTTTATTTCCTTACGTACTTTAGCCGCTTTTAGGCGGTAACAAATCTTTCGTCTTCAGACGAAAGTGGTTTAATAACATTGGCAGTAAAATTGAGTTGTGTCTTTAAATTGTTGATATAAATTCTTCGTCCCACGTAGTACGCGAGTATATGGTGCGAAGAGTATAAAGTTATAAATTTATAATATAACTTGAATTTCGGAAATGACTTTAAAATTTTCGTTAACCTAAATAGTTTATCTTTTTTAAATTTAATTGTCAATCAAAAATGCTACGATATGCTTTTTCTTGTCGCTGTTCACTATTCTAAAAAAGCCTATTTAATATTTTTCAAGAACCTGTCTAAAAAACGTTTCAAAAGTGTATGTAAATAAGAAATCATAAAATATTTTCTTGGTAAATAGTTTTAATTTCATAATTCTTAATATTTAGACTTTGATTCATGGCATAAAGACTTCATTTATTTAATAATAAAATGCTAACAAGAAATTTAATCAAACAGTTTATTATTATTACCTATTTTTTAAGAGCCTGTCTGATATTTCTAAGCAATACAGATTTAACGATAAAATTTTTAAAATTCAAAGCATGAGAAAGGCAAAAACTGACGTATTTAGACGTATTTAATTGACGAGCAATACAGAATTTTAAAAAATTTTAGTTAAATATGTGTTGCTAAAGAGATATTAGATAGGCTCTTACTGAACATGCGCTACTTCAATAGAGATATTAAATAGGTTATTAAAGCCTGTTCCTACTACCGTTTAAAGACCATATTTCGGTAATTTTTGATTTGTATTACGTTAATTTTTTTTTTACAATACGTTAATATTGTAAAAATTTTCTTTATAAACCAAAAAATTATTCGAAATTTTGTTATTTTAAATAGTGGGAACAGGCCCTAGTCAAAATTTTAAAAATCTACATGTTCGCCAATAAAAATACGTCAGTATTTATTTTGCTTATGCCTTGAATTTTAAAAATTTTATCATAAAATCTGCATGCTAAGAAATATTAGACAGGCTCTAAAAACGAGTATAAAAATAAGGCGTTAAATAAAACTTAAGCTTACCTAATATTATCAGTTAATTAAAATAAAAACTTAAAAATAGCCTAAAATGGTTTAAAGTCCGATTTTATTTATCATGCCTTTGAAATCAAGTGAAAAAAATTCCAATTGTTCTTCTACTTCGCAGTTTTTGATAAAATCATCTAACGCAGTTAAAACAAAATGCCCGGAAAAACCCAATTTAAGTAATTCAAAACCAAATTTTTCGCCTATTCCGCCTGATTTTATTGATTCTTCAAAGAAAAAAATATTTTTAAACTTAATCGCGTTTTCAATAGCTTCTTGAGACAATGGCGAAATTTTATTTAATTTCATAATACTGATTTTATTTGGAAATTTATCTAATATTTGGGCAGAAAAAGAAAAAATTCTTCCATAAGTTATAATTAAATTATCTTTATTTTGGATATATATATCAAAATCACAAAAATTTTGATTTAGCCAATTAGGTTTGAAAAATTCTGCGCCTTTAGGGTACCTAATAACTGTAGAATTTTGACTATTAATGGATTCTTTTAACACATGTTCAAGTTCGAAAAAATAAGAAGGTGAATAAATTTCAATCCCTGGAATTGTACATAAAAACGGAACATCAAATATTCCTTGATGAGATTCACCGTCTGAGCCAACTAAACCGGAACGATCTACAGAAAAAATTACTTTAATACGCTGCATAGCAACGTCATGTATTATTTGATCAAAAGCACGTTGTAGAAAGCTCGAATAAACGGAGAAAACTGGCAAAATTCCGCCAATCGCTAACCCTGCAGCAAAAGTAGTAGCATGAGCTTCAGCGATTCCAACATCAACAAAACGGTCAGGAAAAATTTTTGAGAATTTTGAAAGCCCAACACCATCTGGCATTGCTGCTGTTATTGCAAAAATTTTACTATTTTGTTTGGCAATTTCTACAATAGTTTCACCAAAAACTTTTGAAAAATTTTTTTCAGAAGCTGTTATTTCGCCAGTTTTAATATTGAATTTCGTAACAGCGTGGAAAATATCTGGATTTTTTTCAGCAAACTCGTATCCGGAACCTTTTTTTGTTATAACATGAACTAAAATTGGCTTTGGCATATCCTTAATAACAGAAAAAACATTAATTAATTCTGAAACGTTATGACCATTTATTGGGCCATAGTATGCAAAACCTAAATTTTCAAAAATAGTGCTTTCGTGAATAACTGCACTTTTAATTAAAATTTTTAATTTAGATAAAAAATATTTAAGTTTTTTGCCTAAAGTAGAATTGCGATATAAAATTTCTTTCGCCGCGCGTTTAGTATTTAGATAAATTGGTTGAGTTCTAATATGATTAAAATATTTTGCAATTGCACCGACATTTTTTGAAATTGACATATCATTATCATTTAAAATTACTAATAAGTTTTCATCTGATTTACCGGCATTATTTAATCCTTCGAATGCAAGACCACCGGTCATTGCACCGTCTCCTATAATAGCAATTGCTTTGCCGTATTGGCGTAATATTTTTTTCGATCTAGCAATCCCTAAAGCTACTGAAATCGAGTTGCTGCTATGCCCTGTTGTAAAATGGTCATATTGGCTTTCGCCACGACAAGAAAATCCAGATAATCCGCAATTTTTTCTTAAAGAATCGATATTAGAAAATCTTCCGGTAAGCATTTTATAAGCGTAACATTGATGGCCTACATCCCAAATTATATTGTTTTCAATGCCTCCAAAAACTTTTAAAATAGCAATAGTTAACTCAACTACACCGAGATTTGATGCTAAATGCCCGCCGTTGCAAGAAACAACTTCGATAATTTTATCTCTGATTTCACTCGCTAAATCTTCAAAATTATTTAAATTTTGGAGGTCATCTGGTGATTTAATTTTTTTTAAAATTTCCATTTAAATTAATATAAACCTAAATTTATTAAGATTTTTAAAACATAAAATCTTTCTTTAAATTATACTATAAAAATAAATGATTTAAAATTTTAATTTTTGACTTTTTAGTTTTTAGTTTCAACACTAAATTTATCTTTTTTTCTATCATACTTAACAATAACTTTCCGAACAAGTTTTTCTTTTGCTAAAATTTTATTTTTTAATCTAAATTTAACCAATTTGCCCCTTAACTCTACTAAGAAATCGTTTACTCCTCTAACTCCCTTGTTCCTTTCTTCTGCGGTTCGGCCCACGACTTCTGGGAAATCTTCTGAAAATTCAATATCCATATTGTAAGCGTAAGAGTAATATTTTTGTATCTGTGCAACCAAAGGTGCTAAAATAACCATATAGTCATTTTTTTTAAAGTTTTCAAATTCAACGACATTAAAACGATTAACAAGAGATTTATCTCGTTCAACAATTGTTCTAGCAGCAGCTTCTTTAGGCGTAAGGTTTTTTTTAGGTAATCCCCAACATTCACGAAATTCATTACTTATGCAAATAAACACAGTTTTTGAAACGTCAATATCCATGCGCCCACCGTTTGAAAAATATACTTTTAGTTTTCCGGTATCTTTTGCGTCGCGAAGACGTTCTAAAATAGTATCTTTCGGATCATTTCTATGAATTTTATCTATCTCATCTATAACAACAATGATTCTGTTATTTTTTTGCAATTGATAAATAAGTTTCGAGCTTTCATTAAATAATCGGTCAGCAGGAGAAAATGCTTCTGTTTTGCTAGACGGATCATCCTGTTTCTTGCTATTTGGTGTATTAAAAGGCTTAGGAGGGAGAGTTTCGATCGTTGCAACAGTAATAAATTGCCATGGTTGCATATCTTGACCAAAGAGAAGTTGCGAAAGCAATCTAGCGGTTAAAGTTTTGCCGACGCCAGAATCTCCAATCATTACCATTGTACATGCAGAACTTACAGGGTTTTTTATGCTATTGTTTTCTTTCTGCATATCTATATGCCCGCTCAGGATGCTGACTATTTTTTCTATAGCTTTATCTTGAGCGAAAATATTATCTTTCAAGAATTTTTTTGCCACTTCTCTAAATTTCACAGGATTATTTTCAAGTTTGCGCCTATTGTAAATAAAGGTATATTTAAAGGTATCTTTAAACGATTTCATTAACTTTATTAACGGCATAATTATATCATTAACGAAAGGAATGTATAACCATTTGCCGAGTTTATATACTACGGGGATTGAGCCCAACACAATTACTGTTAAATGTTTTTCAAAAAATTTTGAAATTTCCAAATAATTTAAACCACCATCTTCATTGAAAAAGTCGGCATTTACTTTGGAAGCAAAATTTAAATTTTTCATTCCGGTCGGATTGTTCCCAATTAAAAAAAGCGTTGCCAACAAAATAGCTGTAATTTTCTTCATATTTACTCCTTTGATTTATTTTTACAAATTAAATTTTAATTTGAATGTTAAAATAAAAAATTCAGTCAAAACGAATTTTGAATTCTTATTTTCATGATTTTTTTACTTAAGTACATTATTATTACAATATAAAAAATTGTCAACTTTTTTTAATTAAATGGTGTCTAATTTCTATATTTATTTCCTTTTTAATAAGCTTAAGTTCTTTTCAAAGCCTTACTCTTTGTACCCATTTCTAGAAACGGGTACTCCTAAAAAGTGTCTAATTTTACGTTTGCCGCATTTAGGTAAGCTTAAGTTTTTATTTAAAGCCTTACTATTTGTACCCATTTCTTTAGGAAAGAAACGGGTACTCCCAAAGAAACAGCGGCTTACGGTGGCTCGTTGCACTTCGCCAAGGCGCCGCAGACAAGTGTCGCTTTAATATAATAAGGATAACATCAAATAAAACTTAGATT